>NZ_KL370839.1:3339-21379 GCF_000701925.1 Ruminobacter sp. RM87
GTTCATCATGAACTGTTCGAACCCTTGACTTACATGTGTGTGTTTTAAAATCGTCGCTCTTTCTTTTACGTCCCTGTAAAATCAAGCGGTGTTTCCGGAACATCCATGTTCCTGGGTCATATCGTGAATACATCCTGTATTTCAGTCATAACCCGTACAGCGTTCGAGGTAGCATCTTGCTTTGAGACATCCTTGTCTCCCTCAACAGTTTCTATTGTAGATACAGCAGATCTTTAAATAATTGATTCAGATCAATAAAATTTTGATTTAAAATTTCTGTAAGCCTTGTGAGACATCGCTTGAACCATTGAAAATAAAGGGATTATGAAATTATTGTTATTCAAATTACGAGAATAACGTTTTGTGCAATGCTTACAATAATATGGCAAATGTCTCACACGAAGGTAGGATAAAGCCTTTTTTCGACGAGAAAACACTCAGGAACAGGCCTTGTTTTTAAGGCTGTAAAGAGATTGATATCTGGGCCGGACCAGAGATGAGATACAGCCAGACTGATTATTAAGTGTCATGAGAGAAACTCAGAGATTAATTTATGAGTAATAGTGCAGTGACATCGGAAGATAAATCATATGTGCGGACATGAGCGCAGGGTGGTTGCCGTAAGCAAAAAAACTGTCAGAACTTCCTGTCCTAACAGCATATGAATTCTTTAATACTCTCAATTTAAGATTAATCCGAAATCCTTTCGGTAAGTCTTCAGATGGAACATCCGTGTTCCAGACCGGCATCTTGCCTGTAAACATCCTGTTATCAGGCATCCTGCCCTTAAAGTTAAGTTATCCGGCGTCCTGCCATTATCAGACTTCCATGTCTTCCTTAACCTGTTTTAATTGTATATTTTGGGAAAATTAAATTTAATGATTAATATCACTATTTCAGCTTTGCAGAATATCATCATGAAAAATTTTTATGAGGTAAAAGCCCTGTTTTCAAGGCTTGTAAGTTGTTTTTAAAATAATATGACAAAAAATGAAAAACAGTTTTACTCTCACACGACTATGGCAAATATCTCACAAAGTGTGAGAAAAAAATACTCACACAGATGATTTACCATGAAAAAAAAGAGGTTTTTGTCAGAGTGTACAGTCTTTTTCGGTAGCTTCTCTGATAAGTGCGTACTGCTTTCTGCTGAGACCGTACAGATTTGCTATGTGCAGGTCCAGTTCGTCATAGAGAGCTTCTCTGTCTTTACTGTCTGTGTCTGTAGATAAAACCTGTTTTTCCAGATACGGAGTGGATTCAGGCTGCAGATTATCCATATTCGTAAGCCTGAGCACCAGAGCTCTGATAACGGCCTGCTCATCATCGCTGATTTCAGGCAGCGGGAGGGCTTCCAGATGAGAACGGAGCACTTTACATGAATTGAAGCTGTGCCAGAAGTAGAACTGCAGAATACGGGAATTGAGCAGGGCCAGAACGCACATGATATCCAGTTCACTGATATCAGGTATGAGAATATTTGCACTGTTCAGGGTAAGAACCTGTCTGTTGTCGTAGGCAAACGTCAGTCGTTTGCTTATGAAGCGGTAGATAAGCTTTTCCTTTGTTCTGAAAAATTCCGGAGCGCAGCACTGCTGGAATCTTTCCGGACTGAATTCAACGTAGTTTCTGCCGGTTTCATAGCCGTACCTGCTGATGTCAGTTCCGCAGATAATCGGTTCACTGGCACTGCTTCTCGGAGCAGGGGACAGGAGCTCCCTGTTATTGCCGGTGACAATCCCCAGAGCAAAGGATGCATGATCCTTAAGGGTATATCTGCCGCATCTGCTGATCTGTCTGATTATCTCGTATTCACTGTCATCCAGATTAAAGCTGAAGCCGTCAGAGGTTACAGGGCGTTTTCTGCCGATGACGAATTCGCGCTTTGGGGTTCTGATAATCATCCCTCTGGTATTGATTCCCTTACTGCTTTTGGAAAGCTTCAGAATAATGGCCGGGCACTGCACGCCGTCGAAAACGTCACCGATATATTCAATTTCGCTGATATTGGTTTCCTGCATAATCAGCTCACGTACGTTCTTATGCGATTTGACGTTGAGCAGAGCCTCGGGCACGACGAAGGACAGTGTGCCTTCAGGCTTGAGTTCCTTTATCGCTTCCTCAATGAACAGCTCGAAGGATTCAGGATGACGGCATTTGCCCGCACAGATGAAGTTTTCCCTGATGAATTTTTCCTCTTCTTCACTGAATACGCTTCCCCATGGCGGATTGCCGAGAATACAGTCGAATTCGCCCAGTTTGAAGATGCTGGTGAGGTAATTGGAGATCTGCAGATGTGATTCCAGCATTTCTGCTGATACCTCAGGGTATTTCAGTGCCATACTGATTCTCGCCAGTACAATGGCTGTTTCGTCCAGATCATTTCCGTAAATGTTGTTGAATGGAATATCATCAGGAAGCTGCATCAGGAAGTTTCCGGTACCGCAGCACGGATCTATGAATGCCTTGTCATGATAGTTTCCGTCGGCTATAAGACTGTTTACCGCCCTGACCACCACATCTGTCGGAGTGTAATAAATGCCGTGAGCCTTTCTTCTGCCGAGGTTCTGACAGGATATGTACAGAAATCCCAGCGTATCAGCCTGGTTTTCCTGATGAAAGTCCTGATAGAAGAGCTCAGGATAGTTTTCAAGATCAATCATGGCTCTGTTAATGTCTTTCGGAAGCAGAGGGTCAAGCAGTCTGGTGAATCGGCCGAGTTTTATCCGTCTGCCTAGTACCAGCTCGAGAACGGATTTGTCGAGTCTTTCAGCTTCGGCAACGGCTGAAGTGATTTCCGGGGCAGCCTGCTGGCAGATAAGGCTTACCGCCGCACCGGTCAGTATGGTGCGCAGAAGTTCATCAGTCACCTCAAGGTCTTCGTCAGTGAGAAAATTTGAAATGCTGACAACCGGCTCAATGTTGGCAGAATACTTGGGCAGATAGGCGACATAAAGCTTGCGACCGCTGGAAAGTCTTTTGTTTCTTCTGGACTTCAGAGCAAGATCCTGTTCGTTCAGATCTTTTTTCAGCTGTTCAACATAACGACGGCTGAATCCCTGTTCCGATTTGGTTATTTTACCGAGTCTCAGCCAGTTTGAGCCGGTGGCATAGGAGATGGACAGTTCTCTGCAGAGCTGCACGAGATTAAGGTATTCATCATTGTCAGATTCAGGAAACAGGGGGTATTGAGGATATATGTTTTTCATGTATTAAAAAGTAGCTGCTGTTATGGTATGCGGTATATTCTGTTGCGACCGGCTGAACTTAAATCAGTCATCATACATTAATTGTTATTAATGGCGCCCGGATGTAAAAACCGCCGGGCGAATTATATAATACAATCGTACCCAATTCACCGGCATTTGGCAATGTTTCGCGGATTTTATTAGCCGTGACTGAACGACGTGGCAGCTGTCTCCGACGGAATTTATGAATTAACGGTCCGGTAATGCCTTTATATGCCTCAGGCTGATCATCTTCATATGAATTTTTGATATAATCGCTCAGGTGTTTTTTTCTTTTATTTCATGTTTTCGTGAAAAAAAGAAAACTTGTTTTCGTTAAAAATTTAATCTACGGTATTTTCCTGAAAGACATTTCGGGATGAATGAATCAGATATCATGAGATACATTAAGTTATTTTCTTTTTTCAGCATTCTTCTGTTTGCTGCATCCATAGCTTACGCTTCCGTGGTGGAAGACGTGAATGAATCCGATCCGTCAAGAATAGGCGTGACGGTTACCGAAATTGAAAACAGGGTAAAGGCCCTGAGTGCAAAGGAAAAGGACGGAACCATCGGTTCAGAGGAACAGTCAAGTCTTGATGATTACCGCAACATTCAGGAAAGCAATAAAATAATTATTGATACCAATGCCAAGTTCAAGAGAATTGAAGGCTTTGTAAATCTGGATCTGAACAATAACAAATACCTTAAAGAACACAACGAATTCTTTAAGGAACTGGAAAAGGATCGCAAGACACTCAAGAAAATAACCAGTCAGGATCTGGTTCTGCTGATTGCAAAATACACCGCAAAACGCGATTCATTCAATGCCGCATACAAGAAATTCAAATCTTATCACGACAATTCCAACAACTATATCAAGGACGCTACGTCAAAGGTCGGCGAGCTGTCAAATCTGATTCTTGAAAACAACATCAAACTCAAGGAAACGGATGTTTCTATCAACGAGTCACAGTACCTGAGTCTCAAGGCCCTCAATACCAGATATACCAGTGAAATCAACATGATTCAGTTCGTGCTGAACAACAGTGAGATTTCATACAAGAACATGACCTATATTCTGGGACTCAAGCAGGAAATGGCTGAAGAATGTTCAAGATTCCTGGACGGTCTGGTGATTCTTCAGAATGATCTGCGCAAGAATGAGCTTCAGGAAACCAAGGAGCTCGTGGATGAGGTTGTAAAGAATTCAGGAGAACATCCGGCACTCTCCATGCTGTCAAATGAAAACAACCAGCTCCAGAATCTCATTGAAGAGGTTAATGACGAAAACAACGAGATTGTATCCGACAATAATCAGCTCCTTAATCTGATTGAGGAGGCAAAGAAGTTTGATTCCGACATTGACAATCAGATTCATTACTTCAAGGGATCTTTCTATCTTGCCAAGATTCTGTCCGATCCAACGCATCTTTACAGAAAGTTTGCCATGCCTGATAACTTTGTGGACAAGACTTCTGAAAGACAGATGCTGCAGTACACAAACAAGACCAAGTTGGATTCACTTGATGTATTCAGCAGGGAAATCTGGCAGAAATACAGCAAGGATTTTGAAGAAAACAGAGAACTTGAGGCCCTGGTTGACAAGAACATCAAAATTCGTGAAAGACTGATTACTGAACTGAATACACTGCTGAACAACTATACCCGCAATGCCATCAATCTGCAGATCAACAATGAAAACTACACCAAGCTTCAGAACAACCTGCGTCTGAAGACTGATAATGCCATGTTCTGGAATCCTTCCAATTCAGGCATATCAAAGAGATGGTTCAAGGAACTCCGTACCAAGAGGGATAACGGTGAGCTTTTCTATGCAAAGATAATACATTCCCTGTATTTCAAGCATCCGTCCTCAGGAGAAATCTTCAGAATTCTGATGCTTATGATTTTCCTGTCAGTTGTTATTTATTTCTGTGGTATTTTCAGGGAAAAGAAGGAAGAGCTCGGCAAGTATGCCAACAAGATTTCCAAAACAGGTTACATGGATGTGCCAATCTGTCTGTTTGCGGATTTCATGGCAGGTTTCAAGTTTGCAGTGATTACCTTCATCGTGGGTTATATTCAGGTGTGCATGGTGGGGGTTTCTGGTTCTGAAGATTCCATGATTCACGGTGCACTGATTTACGTGGTTCTGTCAATATCCCTTCTTGTCGGAGTATCCGTATTCTTTTCCAAATTCTATTCGGCCGGCGGCGTGAATGAAAGATATTTCGGAATACCGTACAATCAGAAGATCTACAAGAGCTTCATGAGAATATTTTTCGTAATCTGCGTTATCGGTTCCATTGTGCTGTGGAGAACTCTTTATCCGAAGATGTTTTCCGACGACTATGTGGGACAGTTCATTACCATGGTGCTGTCAGCATACATTGCTTATGAATTTATCTACATGTTTGTCGTCAATTATAAGAATGAGGAATTCCTGCTCCGCAAGAAGTTTGCCCTGGCCATAGCCATAGGCACTTGTCTGTCTCTGGTGGTGATAACCTACATGGGGTACTACTATTCAAGCGTGCGAGTTTATGAAAAGTTCATAGTCTCACTGTATATCGTGCTTACATATGATCTGCTCAGAAGCCTGATTAAACGTACCATCAAGGTGGTGGCAAACAAGATCAGACTGAAGCAGAAAATGGCTGAAATGGAACAGAACCGCAAGAAGGCTGAAGCTGAGGGAGTTGAAGCCGGTTCTGAATCTCCGGAAAATATAGATGACTATATTCTGGATAAGTCCTCAGTAATGAACACCTTTAAGATCAGTGAGCAGGCCGTAAGCATTATTGATAACATCTTCGTGCTGCTGCTGGTGATTATTCTGTATAAAATCTGGGGTGATCTGCTTACCGTAACCAGCTATCTGAAGAATTATATTCTCTACAAGGTGGGTAGCGGTGATGCCGGACGTGCCATAACCCTGTTTGATTTTATGCTGGTGTTCTATAACATCGTGCTGGCCACGGTGCTGGTCAAGAACCTGCCGGGTGCGATTCAGGTGTTCATTCTCAACAGGTTCGCATCTCTGCAGAAGTACAGTTACTCAGTAACCACCATCATTTCCTATCTGCTGATAGCCTTCAGCGTACTGTTCTGCGCTTCAAGTCTCGGTATAGGGTGGGACAAGGTTCAGTGGCTGGTGGCGGCTCTCTCCGTAGGTCTGGGTTTCGGTCTGCAGGAAATCTTCGCCAATTTCATATCAGGTATTATCATCCTGTTTGAAAGACCTGTCCGTATAGGTGACATCATCACCATTAACGATCACAGCGGTACGGTTTCGAAGATACGTATCAGAGCAACCACCATTGTGGACTTTGACCTGAAGGAATACGTGATTCCAAACCGTTCACTCATTACCAGCTCGCTGACAAACTGGACCTTAAGAGATACCGTGACCCGCGTGGTTATAAAGATTGGCGTCGGCTACGGTTCCGACATGGATGAGGTAAAGGCTCTGCTTTATGAAATTGCCGATAGAAATCCGTATGTGGTGAAGGTTCCTAATCCTAAAGTCTATTTCATGGAATTTGCCGACAGTAATCTGAACATTGATTTCTATCTGTATACCAGCAAGATTGCAGACAGATATCCGTGTATTGATACCATCAATTCAGATATTCTGAAGACATTCCGTGAACATGACATAGAAATCGCCTTTAATCAGATGGATATCTTTGTCAAGAATCTTAAGGACGGTACTGAAGCCAAGCTTGAAACCATTGGCGGTGATGCCAGACCGAAGGCTTAGCAGTATCAGACGCGGCTGGCACCTGTCAGGTACCGGTACTGACGGAAAACCGTTACCCGCAGGGGTAACGGTTTTATTTTTGAAAAAAGAAATTAAAAGGTATGCGTGTAAGCAATTAGGGTTATTCATTTTTAAATACCCCAATTGCTTACACGCATACGTTAGTTTTAGTTAAAGTTTAACAGTATCTCACTGAGATTATTTAATAGATGTGCTAGACTAGACTCCATGAGTAGCGTGTTAGTCGGTGTTGGAGTCAGAGGATGGACAGAATGTTAAAGTCTATAGGTATCGGGGCAGAATTATTTCATAAGCTTATTGAAAATGACTGCTATTACGTCGATAAGACTCCTTTTATCAGAACCGTATTTCAGGAAAACAAAGCGGACGTAATGCTTATCACAAGACCAAGACGTTTCGGAAAAACCCTTACCATGTCCACCTTCTATGATTTTTTGGCTCTTAATCCAGAAAATCCCGGTGACGTGTCACGTCAGGAAAACTGGTTTAAGGACACAAAAATCTTTGAGGATAAGGAATTTTGTGCCAAATACATGGGAAAGTTTCCGGTTATTTTCATTTCCCTGAAGGCTGTTTCCGGGAATGATTTTGCGGGAGCCTACGATCAGTTGGGTAGTGTTGTGTTCGGAATGTACAACTCCTTCAGCTACCTTGCAGAAAGTCCTAAACTCAACGATGCCGAAAAGGATATTTTTAAAGAAATAGCCTCCGACAATAATTTTATCCGCAACATAGAGAATAAAAACAAAATAAAGGATTCATTAGGCAACCTGCTGATGTTTCTGTACAAGCATCACGGGGTTAAGCCCGTTCTTCTTATTGACGAATACGACGTTCCAATCGCCAAAGCTGCCTATAACGATTACTACCGGGAAATGATTGACATCATCAGTTCGTTCTTAGGTAATGCCTTAAAAACCAATCTTTACCTCGGCAGAGCCGTGCTTACCGGCTGTCTGAGAGCCGCCAAGGAAAGTATTTTTACCGGGCTCAACAATCTAAAAATCTGTTCAGTTCTTGATACCGGTAAGGATGATATTTCTCAGGGAATTGGTTTTACTGAAAAAGAGACTGGGGAGGTACTGTCTTACTATGGTCTTACCGACTATTATGAAGAAGTAAGAAGTAACTACGACGGATATTATTTCGGAAAAAATCACATGTACTGCCCGTGGGACGTAATGTCTTTCTGTGATGACAACCATGAAAAGCTTGGTGAGGACAGAAATCTCATTATTGCGGACAACTACTGGATAAACACCAGCGGTAACGACGTAATCGAAGAATTCATGGGTTTTATAGAACCTGAAGACGTCGATAAAATGCAGGATCTTCTGGACGGCAAATCAATTACCATGGAAGTAAGAACCTCTCTGTGCTACGGTGATTTAAAAAATCACGATGTAAAAGATTTCTGGACACTGCTGCTGTACACCGGATATCTCACCTTTGATCCGCAATACAAATCTGCCAAAAAAAACGAATACAGACTGTATATTCCAAATGAGGAAATAAGGGACTGTTTCAAATCGAAGATTATGGATTTCTTTGAAACCAATCCAGACATGAAAAACAATACCAACGAACTGGTAAAAGGTTTGTTTGAAGGAGGGGCCGAAACCGTTGAGAACTGCCTTAACGGACTTTTGGAAAAATACGTGTCCATCAGGGATTTCTCCGTCAATGCCCCAAAGGAAAACTATTACCACGGATTTATAAATGGTTTATTGGCCGGAAGTACATCACTAATAGAAGAGCAGAGATCCAATTTTGAATCGGGAAACGGATATATTGATTTGATAATAAAGTCTCTGAAGAGCAGAGGCATTATCGTAATTCTGGAACTGAAGCAGATTTCTAATGAAAATGAAGACAAGGTACTGATTGCCGAAGGGGCTATTGAGCAGATACTTCAAAAGAAATATGCCGATCCGTATATTAAAAGAAACGATATCAAGGCAGTTATCACATACGGCATATGTTTCTGTAAAAAGGAATGCGGTGTTGCATGTAAAAAACTGAAATAACCCCTAAATAACATCGGAAAAGCCTTATTTTTCAAGGGATTGAGCCATGTTTTTCATAATCATGCAAAAAAACTGATCATAATCATGATTTTTCCTCCTCCAAAAATCGTATCAAGCCCTTGATTTACAACATCTGAAGGCGTGTCGGAAACGAGGTCAAAATTTGCATGATAAGTGTCACTTAGTATGCGTGTAAGTAATTAGGGTTATTTAAAATTGAAGCTCACTGTGTTACACCGCAGTGAGTTTTTGATGTTGTAAAGGTTTAGTCCTCGGAAGCTGTTTCAGCCTGACGCAAGTCTTCCAGATTATTTGACCTGCAGTCTGCGGGAACCTTGTCTGACCACGGCAGAAGATGACTCATGTTGCTGAGTACGCTCTTCGGTCTTACAGAACTGATTTCCGTAAGAAGCCATTCAAGATATTTGTACGGAGCCATTCAAGATATTTGTACGGAGCAAGGCCGTTTGCTATCGCTGTCTGGATGATGGTGTAGTATCCGGCACTGACATCGGCTCCGTTCTCCGTGAAGTTAAATAAGAAGTTCTTTCTTCCCACGGTAAACGGACGTATTGAGTTCTCAGCATTATTATTGCTGACATCACAGTTGCCATCATCAAGGAAGTTCATAAGTTCATGACTTCTGTCCAATACGTACTGTACCCCCTGACTCAGGCGGCTCTTCGGAAGACAGCACCGGGCATCCTTTATCCCCTGACAGAAGTTAAAGAATTTATCCAATATCGGCTTTGTTTTTTTCAGACGCAGTGCTCTGACCTTTTCAGGATCCCGTATTCCGAAACCGTCAACACAGCAGAGGTTTGCTTCTTTCTCAATTACAAATACCTGATCCAGCAGCTTCACTGCTTTCGCTGCCAGTAATGTTTCATTGTTCTGCTTGTCTTTGGCCAGTTTTAGAATGTCGGCGAAGTGCCGTCGGGCATGTACCAGACATTCACATCTTATAATTTTTCCCCGACTTTCTCTTACGGTTTTATCGTATCCCGTATAACCGTCAGTATGCAGATATCCTTCAAATCCCTTAAGGAACTTCAAAGGATAATCGCTGCTCCGTCCGCATTCGTGTTTAAAATACCTTATCTGATGCATCCGGTCTTTTCGGATTCCGCAGAACAGGAAAGCTGAGTTACTGCAGGGTTCAAGTTTAAATTCCGTAGTAATTTTGTTTACCAGACCGTTAATTCCCATGCGCATGTCCGTTTTACCGCAGGCCACGTAAAATTTATCTATTCCGGGAGTTATTCTTTCCAGCATCAGACAACAACCTCCAAAATCCGCAGTAACAGTTCTGAATGAATTCCGTTAGAAATACTGAGTTTTGCACCCGAGGTCAGTTCTATCTGACATACGATGGAATTATCATGCTCTTTGGAGGTATGAACAGTCGGAGCTGGAGGCACTTCAATCATGAAAAATGAACTGCCTTCAGTGTTATCATCAGCAGACGGTTCTTTACATTTAGCGGAACAACCGCTGATAAGACCAATTTCTCGTAACCTGCTAATCCTTTTCAAATAGGTCTTATACGAAATGCCATGCTCATGAGTCCATTGGGTGGCACTCAATCCACTGTTCTGCTGTTCATAATACTGATTCAGCCACTGCTGATGCCTTGGATGTGTTTTAGTCATAAGATTATCTCCGTAAAATACGGAGACATCTTAAAGTGTTGGCATTGGAAAATGAATAACCCTAATTGCTTATACGCTTACATTAAAAGCCTGTTTTGTAGCTGGTGATAATTACTTCCGCCCCCTCGCGTTTTGAGGCGTCACGGTTGATTGCTCTTCTTACGCTGGTTTCTTCGATTTCAAATCCCTGATAAAGTTCGTGCACCAGGGGAACATTGTTGTTGGTAAGCATAACCAGAACTCCTTTCCGTGCCAGACTGTCGGCAAGACTTGCCAGTCTTACGTGGTCTTCCTTCAGAAAACCTGTTTTGGTGTAGTCGGTAAAGTTCGCGGTATCGCTTACGGGAACGTATGGAGAGTCAAAGTATACGAAATCCCCGGCCCTGATGTCGCAGCAGGCTTTTTCAAAGTCACCGCAGCGGATGTCTATATTGGCATTCCTGAGATAGGTGCCGATGTTCCGGAGATTTTCCGCATCTATGGATGTGCCTTTGACCCTGTTGTTGTAGGGAACGTTGAACAGACCTTTGGAATTAACCCTGTAAAGACCGTTGAAACAGTGTTTGTTAATCCAGATCATCAGGGCCGCGCATTCGGTGTCGAGGATGCGGTTTCTGATTTTGTCGTTGTATTTTTCACGCTGGGCAAGGTAGAACTCCGTATCACATACGGTTCCGTCCAGTTCATTTACGGCCGCGATTACGGCTTCAGCATCAGTTTTAAGCTGCATGTAGGCATTTAAAAGCTGTTCGTTGGTGTCGCTTACCACGGCCTGTTCAGGCTGAAGTCCGAGAAGCATGGCGCCTCCGCCGAGAAACGGTTCGTAGTATCTTTTATACGAATCAGGCATTCTCAGTTTAAGGCGATCAAAAAGCTGTCCCTTGCCGCCAGCCCATTTTACAAAAGGGAGTGTTTTTAATGTCATGGATTAAGTTTCTTAAGTATCTGTGGAATGATGGACTGCTTATACATGCTGCGTGCTGAAAAGGTAAAAAAACGTCGTTGAAAAACGGCGTAAAATCAGATTTTCCGTGGATCCCGAAAGACTTCGGGATCCTGTCGGGCAGAATTGTTAAAGACCTGAAAGAGCGCAGGCTACTGCCTGGGCAAGCTGGTCGGCGCAGGAGGTACCCTTGTTGCCACAGGTGTTTCCTGAGCACTTGGCCACAACGTCTTCAGCCTTCATGCCTTTAACGAACTTGGAAATCATTTTTAAATTGCCGGGACAGCCGCCGTAAAATACAACATTGTCCAGGGTATGAGTATTCTCATCGATGTCAAAGGAAATAACCTTGGCGCAGACACCGGCGGTATTATAGTCGATATGCTTCATCTGAAATAATCCGTAATGATTGATGAAATGATGTTTACGGCAGGGTAGAATCCATGGAATGTCCTTCCGGCCGAAACGCCAAAAATTCTCATTTTTTTCTGAGACTGAGTGGATTGTATCATTTTTTGCGGAAAAAGTTGAATATGTCAGCTCACGATTCTTACAGTGCTGATAAAAAAGCTGACAGACGCGGTAAATGCAGTCTGTCAGCCTCTGTGACGGTACCCGGGAACTTTAAGGGTACCGTTTTACGTTTCTGAATTCCGGAAAGACTATCTGTAGCTTTCAGCCAGAGCCTTGAATGCCGGCATTGAGTTTCTGATGGTATCCGCAGATACGCAGTAGGCGATACGGACGTAACCAGGACAGCCGAAGTCATCGCTAGGAACCAGAAGCAAATCGTATTCTCTTGCTCTCATGCAGAACTTGTTGGCATCTTCTTCAAGACACTTTACGAAGAGGTAGAAGGCACCGTCCGGACGAACGCATTCATAGCCGAGTTCTGAAAGTCCGTTGTAGATGAGCTCTCTGTTGGCTGCGTACTTGCTGAGATCGGAGGTTAAAGGAGCACACTTGGTGATAACGTGCTGGAACATGGTCGGAGCACAGATAAAACCGAGTGAACGGCCTGCACCGCATACGGCGGCGTAAAGCTTCTGCCAGTCAGGCATCACGTCAGGCACGAGAATGTAGCCGATACGTTCACCTGGAAGGGAAAGTCCCTTACTGTATGAATAGCAGATAATGGAGTTCTTATAGTAGTGAGTGATGAACGGAGGCTTGCAGCCGTAGGTGATTTCACGGTAAGGTTCATCTGAAATGATGTAGATAGGGTGGTTGTATTCCCTGCTCTTTTCTTCAAGAATGGCAGAGAGTTCCTTAATCTGTTCTTCGCTGTAAACCACGCCGGTAGGGTTGTTCGGAGAGTTGAGAATAACCGCTACGGTTTTTTCGTTAATCATCTTTCTGAAAGCTTCGAGATTGAGATCAAGCTTAGGGAATGATGCCGGAACCACGCTTATCTGAGCTCCCATTGATTCAATGAACACGCGATATTCGGTAAAGAACGGAGCAAATACCATTACGTTCTGATCATCGCGGTCGATGATTGATCTCAGGGAGATTGTCAGTGAAGCCGCGGCACCGCAGGTCAGGTAGACGTTGTTGCCGGTGAAGCTGGTGTTGAATCTTCTGTTCAGATCGTCGGCAATGGCCTGTCTGGCTTTAGGATCACCCTGTGCTGAGGTGTATCCGTGAACGGCTGTAGACGGTCTTACTTCCAGAAGTTCTTTTATGCGGTCTGCAACTGCTTCAGGAGATTCAACGCTCGGGTTGCCGATACTGAAGTCAAAAACCTTATCTTCACCGATTTCGGCCTTTCTCTTTTTGCCGTATTCAAAAATTTCTCTGATAACACTGCGGCGTGAGCCGAGTTCATACATTTTACTGTTAATCATAATAGTACACCTCATTAGACTTTTGCATATTCTACTCCTCTTGACTGAAAAATAACATCTATTTGCCGGTATGCCGCCGTATTGTCAGCAATACAGACAGTTAATCACTGCCGGTATCCCGTAAAACACCTTTATTTCCCCCGGATTTACAGGTGTTTTCAGGCTTTGAAAGATGTGCGCGAGAGTGTAATTTTTCAGGGCAAAACCGTAATTTGATGTATAATGGGCGCAGATTGTCAACAGGTGGGAATTATTATGACTTCAGCAAACATCAGAATCGGCTTTATTTCTCTCGGCTGTCCGAAAAACCTTGTGGACTCCGAGAATATAATCACTTTACTCATGGAATCGGGATATGAGGTAAGCGATACGTACGAAGGAGCGGATGCTGTCGTTATCAACACCTGCGGATTCATAGAATCATCAGTTACCGAATCCATGGAGGTTATCGGAGAAGCTCTGCAGAAGTGCGACAGAATCGTGGTTACCGGATGTCTGGGCCCGAGAAGGGATTTTATTCTGGAACATTATCCTCAGGTAAAGGCCGTAAGCGGTCCGCACAGTCCGAAGCAGGTTCTTCACGATATCAATCAGCTGTTCCCGGAACACCGTGCATGTTCACGCTTCAAGGTTCCTGAAGGCGGTATTCTGCTGACTCCGAGTCATTATGCCTATCTTAAGATTTCCGAAGGATGTTCACACCGCTGTAGCTTCTGCGTGATTCCTCAGATAAGAGGGGATCTGGATTCATTTTCACCTGAAGCAGTGCTCAGACAGGCTGAAGCATATGTGAAGAGAGGCGTAAAGGAACTTCTGGTTGTAGCTCAGGATACCTCAGCCTACGGCATGGACAAGAAATATCCCGGATTCAGAAACTATGATCGCGGAGATCTTTATGCTCTTACCAGGGAAATCGGTAAACTCGGTGTATGGCAGCGAGTTCATTATGCCTATCCTTATCCACATGTGGAAAAACTGGTGGAGCAGATGGCTGAAGGTCTGGTTCTTCCTTACATGGATGTACCGCTGCAGCACGTCAACAAGCGTATTCTCGGCCTCATGAAAAGACCGGGTTCACACGAAAAGAATCTTGAAACCATTAACAGATGGCGTTCAATCTGTCCTGAACTCACCATCCGTTCAACCTTTATCGTGGGATTCCCGGGGGAAACCGAGGAAGAGTTTACCGAACTTCTTGATTTCATAAAGGAAGCAAGACTGAACAGAGTGGGTTGCTTTACCTACAGTAATATTCTGAATGCCGCCGCCAATGAACTTCCGGGACAGATTCCTGAAGAGGTCAAGCAGGAACGTTACGACCGCTTCATGACTCTGCAGCAGCAGATTTCCACCGAGCTTCTGGCCGCTAAAATCGGGTCTGACGCGGATGTGATTGTTGATGAGGTCAGTGAACAGGGAATCGTCGGCCGTACCAAGGGTGATGCTCCTGATATCGACGGGGTTATATTCCTGCATCAGAAGGATGATTTCTCTCCTGTAGCCGTAGGTGACATCGTGAAGGCGAGAGTTACCGCCAGCGATGAATATGATCTTGAAGGTGACATCATTTAGGGAGCAGGTATTCTCAGAAACTTAAGTGATCAATTTCTGGGTCCATACTAAATCCCGGGGGATTTTTTTAGTTTCCGTTTTTCCGGAGGCATATCCGGAAATATTATCCATCGGATGCGTAAATTCTAATCTTATTTGTGAAGTTTATGGCAACAGTGTTTAGGCGGTCAGAGAAACACAACTTCAATATGGTAAAATCAGCGTCGCTGATATCTGTGCATTTTCTGAATTTTCTGATTTATCCGGACTTTCTGAAAATGCATATTATTTTTTTATGATTACTGGTTTAATTATGAATTTTTTTAATTTTAGAAGAGTGTTTTCCGCACTGATGTTGTGTGCCGCGATTCTTGCATATCCGGCTGTCAGCCAGGCTGCAGAAAAACAGAAAAGTGAATGGCTGATATATCTTTATCTCGTGGGCAGTGACCTTGAAACCAAGGGGGCGGCCGCTTCAGAGGACCTTGATGAAATCATGAGTGCCAATCCGGGGAAAGACGTACGCATACTCATTGAAACAGGCGGTTCACGCAAGTGGCATAAAAACATTTCCAACAAGGAGCTCGGCAGATATACCATTGAGAAACAGAAACTTGTTAAGCTCGGTTCTGTTCCGAACGCTCCGATGGGTGAGGCTGAAAACTTCACCGATTTCATCAAATGGGGTGAATCAAATTACGAAGCAAAACACAGAATGGTCATTTTCTGGAACCACGGCGGCGGTCCTACCGGCGGTGTGGGGTATGATGAAAACTTTGAAGATTCATTCCTGAAAATGGATGAGGTCAACGGTGCCATGCTGGATGCCTTCGGTGAAGATTCTGCCAAGTTCTTCGACATCATCGGCTTTGACGCCTGTCTGATGGCCAACTTCAACGTGGCTACATTAATGAGTCCTTTCGGCAGATACATGGTGGCTTCTGAAGAAGTGGAACCGGGTTACGGCTGGACCTATGATCAGTGGGTCGGCATGCTGGCAAAGAATCCTAAGATGACTCCTCTTGAGGTAAGCAAGGCAATAGTAGATACCTATATTGACTATACGTCAGAAATGGATATCGAAAGCACCACTCTTTCAGTTATCGATCTTGATAAGTTCCCTAAGCTTGCTCTGGCCATGATGGATTTTTCCAATTCAGTGGGAAACAAGGTTATAAATAACAGAAAGCAGCTGAATTTCATGGAACGTGTGGCTCAGAATGACGTTCAGTTATACGGTTCCACCAAAAAGCAGCCTAACTGCGCGGAAAGTGTGGATATGGCTGAGTTTGTGGATGCAATCAGCGGATACGACAAAAAAAATGCCGAAAAGGTACTGAATCTTATCGACGAAACCGTGGTCTACAAGAAAAACGGTGAATACCGTTCAGGTGAAGGTCTGGCAATGTACTATCCTATAAGTAAGGATACCGAAAAGTATGCTTCATTTGTTGATCACAGTATCAATACCAGCTTCTCCAAGGTATACGGCAGCGTGATGAACGTTCTCGATGATGAGCTTCTCGAAGTTCTCAATGAGTATCAGGACAACGGTACAAACTACATTAATTATCTGGCTCAGATGGACCTTTCCGGTGAAGAGGGTTCCGACGAGGATGAAGATTCAGATGACAGTGATGCCGCCGCTGATACGGATGAAGAAGACGATGATTCATCTGATGAGGATGAAGATGAGGATGAAAATGAAGGTTCTTCCTCAGAAAGCGGCAGCGGTTCTTCTTCCAGCGCTGTTATGGCAGGTCTCGGGAGCGTGCTCGGAAATCACAGTACATCTGCCCAGTCATCAGGCTCCAGTCTTTTCGGTAACCTGTCACAGGCTATTCAGACTTCAGCAGGCAAGAGGGAAGTTGATGAGGCTTTCAAGAGCATCGAAGACATCGCTCCAAAGTTCAACAAGAACGGTCACAGCTATGTGACTCTCTCAAAGGAACAGCTTGATTCCGTCAGCCGTGTGGATATTGCCCATATGCTGATCATGCTTCCTGAAAAGGAAATTCCGGAAGGTGTCATGATTGCCCTGGGTATGGATGAAACACTGAAAGCCGACTGGGACAAGGGCGTGTTTACGGATACCGTGGACAATACCTGGATCTGTCTTGACGGAGAACCTGTTTCCGTCAGCGTAACCAACTCAACCGCCGACTACATTTTCTATGAAAGTCCTATTAAGCTTAACGGTGAAGACTACATAATGGAAATCATCTACAGCCGCAAGAATAATGACTACAAGATTATCGGTCTGCAGTCATACAATGATGATGGCCTGCCTGAAAGGGTGAATACCCGTCTCAAGCCTGGTGACAAGATCGTTCCTGTATTTACCGTCTATACCCTTACCGGAGATAACGATAAGGAAGTTGAGATGGAAATGGATGCCATTGTGTACAAGAAGGATTCAAAGATTACCAGAGAATCCATGGGTGAAAACAGTGTGGCCTTCACCTTCATGTTCTATGATGCCGCAGGCGATAATGTTTCATCTGACATGCTCCATATGTCAGCCGATGACAATGACAACATTATCCTGAAGCCTCTGGATACCTTCCTTGAAGAGAATTCAGAACAGCTGATTAAATACATGAAGGATGATGAATAACGGAACCTAAGGTATTCCGATAATCCTTAATGAAGCCCGGTATCAATCAGTTCTGATGCCGGGCTTTTTTACCCGAGTTTGATACTTAATCGGTGACAAACCCTGTATTTAAGCCAAAAACGAGCTTTTAAGGTGTTGTGTACATCGATTTTAGTATTTTTGAATGATAGCGGTTTAAATCTTCAATCCTCACATATCTGGAGTCAAATTTGATCCCCAGGATTTTATCCAACTCATCCACTACAGACTCTCTTTTGTTCAATGAATATATGTCCTTGGACAATTCTGTTGCCATAGCAGAATTTAATCCGTCTATTATTTTCCTGCCGGAGTACTGATGTTTCAATCTGAGCTCAAGCATTCTGAGCATGGTGAGAGAAATGAAACAG
>NZ_JNKD01000051.1:0-21239 GCF_000701925.1 Ruminobacter sp. RM87
TGAACTTGTTAACCCCTTAATCACGTTAATCAGGATATCCTCCGGATCTTTCATCATGGAGTATTCCCACATATTGACCCAGATGCCGTGAAACAGTTTATCTGTATCCGGCTTATCAGCATCGTCACAGAGCTGGGATTTAATCTGATTCATAAAGGAGGTCTTACCTGAACCCCATTCCCCCTGAATGGCAATGGTAGTAGGCATACTGGCAGATGAAAGAAAACGACTTAGTGCATTTACATAATCACTAACTCCAAGAAGATCTTTTTCAGTCCCGCCCAAAGGGGAATCAATAATATTTGTATATTTCATACATCATCTCCATAGTTAATAACTCAGGCTTTTCACTTGAGTTATTAACTTAATTGCTTACCTGCTAATTCTCAGTAATACCGGTAAATGGTTTTGGAAGCGGAGCCTTGGAACCGTACTTAAAGAAGCATTCAGTAATAAACATAAACAGTTCATTGTAGGAATCACAAAGCTTGTCCGGAGTATATCTGTCAGATATCAGATTCCACAGTTCTTCTGTCCATATCTTTCTGCTGACGTATTCATACGGATGAAAACCGAGGATTTCCTCCTTATCGGAGCCCGGAGCCCATTTGATACGGAAATTGATATCCTTATACCAGTCTGCATTCTTTCCTACAAAACCTCTCTTAGACTCCAGCTGCAGATGTCCTACAGTCCAAACTGTGGAACCACCGGCACACGGCGCAATTTCGATATACTCATTCGGATCTTCTTTAGTTGCCGGTATGCACCATATTGCCAGAAATCTTCTGTTTCTAGAAACAGGGCTGGTAAACCAGAATGCCAGCTGGGAAGTTGAAATAGCAGGCTTTACGGTATTTCCAAAAATTTCAGTAATCATACCGATTAGCCATCTCAAACGTTTGATAAGGTCAGGATTTCTGCATTTTACCTTGCTGAAGAAATCTTCAACATCATTAGATCTTGAATAGTTCTTGTTTTTATTAGCCTCAACTGTCACAGAATCTACTGAAGAAACCGTAGTTACCGCTGACATGCCCAGCAGCTCAACGATTTTTGCCGGGAACTGCTCCTGATCCGGACAGAGGAAACGAATCTTATTAAGCAGTCGGGAAATATTAAGCACCCTGTTAGACAGATATATACTCTTCTGACATGCTCTATAGAGAACCTGTTCCCACTTTTCATCAAACTCTTCAAGAGTACCTAAATATTCTGCTTTTTCCGGGGTAAGTGCCTTCAATCTGAAATCTCTGGCTGAACTGTCATCCCATTCAAGAAAATTAGATTCCTGTATCAGTAGATCGTATATATCCGGATATGCCACCTGTATACATACCAGTCCGAAATTCATGGCCTTATCCTCTACGGACATGTCACTGATTTTTCTGCCACACTCCCTTTCTTTTTGAATTTTTATTTTATGCATAATATCTATGAGTGAAAGACTGTTCAAAAGACGTTTTATTGAACGGGGGTTGGTGCCGGTGGAAAGAAGAACCATATCAGCCAGTACTTCTGAGGTTTTTACTTTTTCTCCGTCAACGGAGAGTAACTGATTCAGTTCATCATGAGTAAATACTCCGATATTATCTACTGAACTCTCAACAAAGCCGGTAATATCGTAGGCACCGATAGGCATGGAGAACGGCATCTGGATAATCTTATCGAAGAATGATCTATAGGCTCTTTCATCCATCTGATTCTCTGCACCGAACTTTGCCTTAAGACCTTTAACTACAACCTCATAGTCAATAGCCAGCACAAAAATACAGTTTTCCACTTCAAACAGATTTTTAAGGAGTTCCAGAATATGTACGGCATTTTCCGGCGGAATACGATCCAGGTCATCAATGAAAAACATGAAGCCTTTTTTGTTGGTATCTCCGTTTTTCCGGTCTAGATCCAGACATTCTGTAATTACCTTGGCAAAGGCATCTCTGAATTCCTTTGGACGAACCTCTTTTAGAGTAAGAGCATCTTTCTTTTCCCCTTTTATTGAGTCTACATAATCTTCAATGAGATTTTCCCCGTCAGCACCGACTGCATTGAGACCGACATGAGCAACAGCCTTTACAGCAAAAGCACTGGTTGCCTTGATAAAACCCCAGGTCTTCTTTTTCAGATTCTCCACATCAAAAGAATTCTTCTCTACACGGTTTTCAAAGACCTCAAGACATGAACTTGTTAACCCCTTAATCACGTTAATCAGGATATCCTCCGGATCTTTCATCATGGAGTATTCCCACATATTGACCCAGATGCCGTGAAACATTTTATCTGTATCCGGCTTATCAGCATCGTCACAGAGCTGGGATTTAATCTGATTCATAAAGGAGGTCTTGCCTGAACCCCATTCACCCTGAATGGCTATTGTGGTAGGCATACTGGCAGATGAAAGAAAACGACTTAGTGCATTTACATAATCACTAACTCCAAGAAGATCTTTTTCAGTCCCGCCAAGAGGGGAATCAATAATATTTGTATATTTCATAACTATCTCTATATGTTAATATCTCAAAAATAATATATTTATAAAATATTTATATAAAAACATGTATTAATCATTGTATACATATTCAAATATATTTATATTTTATAGTATTCAACTACTATATAAGTTATATAAGTGTTTCAAATAAACTAATTCATAATCCAAAATGTTTAAGTATTTCAAAAGCTTTAAATAACTTTAAATAGCAAAACTCCAAGAAAAAATTCAAAAATATAAAATAAAAAGGCTACTTCAAATAATAATTAAAAATAAATTAAAAAATACATACTTATTTTTATACACTGTTAATGTTCTCTGCATCTGTTGTCTGCTAGATATAAAACGAATATCAAGTAGATGGCAGGTAGATAGTATTAACAGCAGATTATAATCATCATCTGTAGTTCTTAATCTCTGCCTTTTTCTACACATTATTAATATTTTTTGGGAAAATAATCCTTTCCCAGCTGCCACAAATAAACGTCTAGCTGTTTTAAATCATATTTCTCCAGTCCGTAGAATTTTCGAAAATTATTCAGTGCGCCTTTGAAATGAATATAATCCTTCAGATCATCATTTTTAAAAGAGGCAAAATTATCCTTATCCCTATAATATCTAAGAACAGCGTCAACATAGCTGTCGTAAATCGGGAAGTCCTTCGGATTATGGTGACTGCAGTACTTCGAAGCAAAAGAATAAAAATTCTTGATCTTGCCACCAATACTAATCTGTTTAATATCATTTACTAAACTGATATCACCGGATTTTAATCTGGCATCAATATTTAACGATTGAATATGCTTGGCCACCGGATAAACAGAAAAAATATTAGTACTGTAGAAATCATTAAGCGTTGATACCTTTAGCAGGATATCTTCAATATCAGTGTTTTCAGGACATAACTCAAAGAACAGTTTGTTCAAAGCCTGTTCCTGCAGACGATAATTCTCCAGTTCATTCCATCTCGAAAGATAGAACTCAACCTGAGCTTCTGACGGCTCGGGAATATCCTTAACTGCAGATTTGAGAACGCGTTTGTTCTGTGCTACCCTGAAATTAGGAGAATTAGGGGGAGTGGAAGCAGTGGATTCAGTGGAAACAGAGGGAACAGTTAATACAGGCCGTCCTTCATTTTTTCCTAATTCATCCCATTTGAGAAACTGCTGGAAACGTCTGATATGAGACAGGTAACCATTAATAACTTTTTGAGGATCAGCACTGCTGTTTCTTTTCAAAGTTTCTAAAAGAAGGTTCTTTGCATCTTCATCTCTCGCTTCAACAGCCTTCCAGAAAAGGTCGTGATTCCCTTTTCTCCACAGATAAAAGGAGTCTGAATAAGCTGTCTGAATGGTATTTTTGCTAATGTTCTGCTGATGCAGAAATGACAGATAAAGCTGACGCACCTCTTCAAAGCTCATTTGTTTTAAAGCGATTATATCCATTGTATTAATGATTCCCGATATCTTTTAAGTTACTTTATAATCTTCAGATTTTGTACGTAATTATGAATAACCACTCTTAAAATATTAATGTTAATGGTATTAATGCTATTAAAACTATCTTAGTCATTACATATATTAAGTACGTTTTCCGTTATTCATAAAGCTCCGTAATTCTTAAAGTTCCTTAGTTCTTAACTAAGTTTACTCACCAGTCTTTTTATGTAATAGAAGATTAACCCAATTACACCAAATATTTGTTCTATCTCTAATGACCTATAGTGACTCACCTTTTTACTTTTCCATAACAATACTCAGACTGTTGCATCAGGAGAAGTTAAATCAAAACCGGAAATCTGAACATACCTGAAAAAGCCTACAAATTTCGCGGGTATTCTGCTTTCCGGTTTTGTACTGCATCACAACTATCAAACGAATCATTATTACGTCGAAATACTCTCCGGCTTAATAGTTGTATGCAGGTTTTAACTTAGCTAGCTATAAATTCATCCACAAAACCGGACGGATGGCAGTAAAGGTACTACTGAGATCATTGTATCCGCCGATAGAACCGTTCTCTCTGATAAGGTAAGCTCCGAATTCGTAGACTCCACGGGATCTTAACCACCAGAGACAGGTGCCCTTGCCGTTAAGCATGAAAACCTCAGACTGGACAACACCTTCGCCGACAGCATAAGGGGTAGGAATACATTTACGTGCTGCGTCTTCATCAAACAGACTGTCTGCTTCAGCCATACTCAAACAGAAAATGTAGTCGTCCGTACTTTTACCGCCAAAGGTCTGGTACTGAGGATCTGCAATATTCTCTACATTGGTAAGAGCAATCCTCTTTTGTTCTTCTTCAGAAAAGGCAGTCTTTAAAAAAGTATCGTTAAGCCATTTTCTGAGGTCAGATTCCTCCCATGGGACATCCGCATTTTCATGATGATACTGCTTACGATCCAGTCCGTAACGTGACATAAGGAGAACCTTAGGACCAAGTCTTTTAATGACAATCCACTCTATCGGACTCATATAATTACTGCTTTCCTGATAATAACTGCCAAACTTAAAGCTGTCTCCGACTTTAAGGTCAGGCGGTACAACCAGAACCTCTTTCTTTGGAGACTGTACAATTTTCGGATCTGAAGGTTGTTTCTTTGGTTTTGCATCATTGCTGTCTGATTTAACATCAGCTGTATTGGCAAAGGAACGCAGGAGTTTACCCGCCTCATCATTGCCTTCCCATGCTAAAAATAAGCGGAAACGTCTGAGATGGCTCATATATGAGCTGGCATTTTTTTCAGGATCAACACTACTGTTTTTTCTCAATATTTCAATGAGAATGCTCCTCGCATCTGCATCACTGCTCTCAACAGCCTGCCAGAAAAGATCATGATCACCTTTTTTCCATATATAGAAGGAATCATTTAAAGCTGTATTGACGGTAGCTTGAGCTATTCCCTGAATTTTCAGGAAGATCATATAAAGTTGACGTACCTGGTCATAACTCAATTTTTTTAATAAATTAATATCCCAGAAGCTACCCGCTGATCCGTTAGAGATTGGTTCACTGGATTTACCTGTTTGTATTTCTTTGATTCTTCTGAGAAATCTTTCTCTCATAGTATCAAATTTCGATTGCGATTCTGATACTGTTAAAGGAGCCTGCTTATGTGCTGACTCATCAGAAGCCAGCACATTAATATCATTCCAGATTGAATCTTTGTTTATAAGCTCATTAAGCAACTGCCTGTAAGCCTGACCATCAATTTCATCAGAATAATATACTCGCATACCCTGCGGAATAATCACTTTTCGATCAGATTTAAGATAAATAACTATTCCATCATCTGACTTGAAATTATTATCTAAAGTTATAAATATTCTTTTGGTCGGAGTAGCGACTTTTGCAGCACGAAATGACACTTGATTGGGAACAGGATCCTTATTGCCAAGATATGAATTATCGCCAAAAATATGGTCAAGTGAATACCCTTTATAAGTAATTTGTTTAATTTCATCATCAGAAATTGTAGAAATTCCTTTTGCCATCGCTACAACTTCGACTGTTATTCTGGCAGAAATATTACAAACAAATAAGACACCTTCAACTTCATGATTACGTACAAGTCCTGAAGGCGTTATAAATAAATTATTGTGTCCTGCATCATCCTTGAAAAGATTAATAACTTCATGACCGATATTTTCACCTTCATCAAGATATCTACCCGTAAACAGTTGATTAATTAGTAATTCAGTAGCCATGCAATCCCCTTATCTATCTAAATTTCTATCAAAAAAAACTTTTATCCTCTACCACTCTGTTTACCGTCAGCTTAAACTGGTACAGGCAAACAGAACACTTCCATTCCATCATTATCAAAAAGCCGATTCAAAGTTGCCACTCTGTCAGATTTGGCCTCCTTATAGTCAAATATTTAAGATCTCCTTCTTTACTTAACCAATCTTCATTTTCTCAAAAACCGCCAGCTTCGCGGGCGGATTATCAGCGCGGCTCAGCCGCGCAGGATTCCGTGGCTCCGCCACGGCGGGAGGATTTCAGATTGGAAGATTCCAGATTACAGATTCACCCATAAAGCGGGCCGAACAGCAGACTCACGAACATCACGGACATCGAAGCCAAAAATACCGAGCTTCCCGGCCGAATAGATGACCGATGCGTAGCGCTGATTAACGCCCGGCGACCGAAGCCACCAGCAACAACAGGCTATGCCATTAATAACATTCTCACTGTTTTTCTCGCATCCTTTTCCTAAAGCATAGGGGGTTGGCACACATTTACGGGAGTCATTGTCCTTAAAGAGGCTATCCGCTTCTGCTGCACTCAGGCAGAACACCCGATCCTCAGTACTGTTTCCCCCGAAGGTGCCATTCACAGAATCATTAGCCAGTTTGGTTAGCGCAATTTTCTTCTGTTCCGCTGCGGAAAAAGCGCTTTTAAGGAATTCTCCGTTCAGCCATTTCCTGAGATCACAGTTTTCCCAGGTTATACCTACCTTTTGATTGTGATACTCTCTGCAGTCCAGACCATATCTGGAGATTAAAAGAACCTTAGTACCGGATTTTTTGAGAACCAGCCACTCTATCGGAGTTTTCTTACTGCTGTTCTCCTGATAATAACTTCCGAACTTAAAATAGTCCCCCTTCCTAAGCTCCGGCACAGGAGCTTTCGATGCTGCAGCCTTGTCTGCGGTTTTAGTGGCAGGCTGTTTTACTGCCGGTTTAGCTGCTTTATCAGTATTCTTTACAGTCTTTGCGGCCTGATTCTTAGATGACGGTTTTACTGCAGCTTTAGATGTAGAAACCTTTGCTCCGGTTTTGGCCGGAGCCTTCTTTTGATTTCCTGATGCTTTTGTGTCTTTCATAAAACCTCCTGACAGGTAACAAAACCTGCATTTTATAAATCAAATCCCCTCTCGGAAAACTCCAGTTCCGGCTAAACAAAGCATATATGCCTCTTCCATAACCTATACTTTTTAGCATCTATTTTCCGGGCTTTAGCCGATTCCGGAATCTATAGCTAATGCGGGCTTTACATTAATCTGAACTACCATGCTTTGGCCTTAAGGCTTTCGCATACTATTTCTGTTCACCCTATAGTCAAACATATAAAGTTCCACTATTACTTAATTTTTTTTATCAGCAGCCGCCCGCTTCGCGGGCGGATTATCAGCGCGACTCAGCCGCGCAGGATTCCGTGGCTTCGCCACGGCGGGTGGATTCCAGATTAGAAGATTCCAGATTACAGATTCACCCATAAAGCGGGCCGAACAGCACTGAGATCATCACCGACACTGCGGCCACCAAGACCGAGCGCCCCAACCGACCTTACGAACGCGGCGAAGTACTGAAAGTTGCCCGGCGACCGAAGCCACCACCAACAACAAGCTCTGCCATTAATAAAATACCAATCAGATTTACAACATCCTTTTCCTAAAGCATAGGGGGTTGGCACACATTTACGTGACTCATCGTCCTTAAAGAGGCTCCCTGCTTCTGCTATACTCAAGCAGAACACTCTATCTTCCGTACTGTTTCCTCCGAAGGTGCCATACTTTGCATTGTTGTCATTCGCAAGTTTTGTTACCGCAATCTTCTTCTGCTCTGTAGCGGTAAAGGCGTTTTTCAAGAATTCTCCGTTCAGCCATTTCCTGAGATCGCAGTTTTCCCAGGTTATATCTACTTCCTTATTGTGGTACTTCTTACAATCCAAAGCATACCTGGAGATTAGAAGAACCTTAGTACCGGACTTTTTTAGAACCAGCCACTCGATGGGAGTTTTCTTAGTGCTGTTCTCCTGATAATAGCTTCCGAACTTGAAGTAATCCCCCTTCTTAAGCTCCGGTACAGCAGTTTTTGAGGCAGCTGCCTTGTCTGTGTTTTTTGCTGTCTGCTGTTTTACTGCCGGTTTAGCTGCTTTATCAGTATTCTTTACAGTCTTTGCGGCCTGATTCTTAGATGACGGTTTTACTGTAGCTGTAGCTTTAGATGTAGAAGCCTTTGCTCCGGTTTTGGCCGGAGCCTTCTTTTGATTTCCTGATGCTTTAGTGTCTTTCATAAAACCTCCTGACAGGTAACAAAACCTGCATTTTATAAATCAAATCCCCTCTTGGAAAACTCCGGTTCCGCCTTAATGCTTTCGTATGTAATAAAGCTCTCCAGACTTATTCAGCTTTAAAAATATCAAGCTTTTAAGTTTCCCCTCATTTCTGTAAAAGTATCATTTACCGTTTTATTGCAACAAACCATTCAGTATAAAACCCGGGGAGATTTGCATACCGGAATTTTGTCCCTGGATTTTTTCTACCGGCTTAAATCAGTATCATGATTTACCGAAAATAAAATCCAGAATACGGTTTACGGCCTTTTCGGTAGCCATGTTTATATCTTCAACTCTCCAGTCTGAACCGTAGGTGGTTAAAGATGTGGCTATGCTGTAGCAGCTGTCCTTATATCCGGACTTTTCTCTCACAGAGGTCTGGGTTTTAGTCTTAAACCAGGCATTACCAATAGTTTTATTAATACTTTCTTCCAAAAGAATCTTATTTCCGAGTTTATTAACTATTGCTGCAAATTCATTGACATCGTTAATTCCGGCATCCTTGCGAATTACAGCAATATTTTTACCGCTTGCCGGCATAATGTGCTCTATGTTGACATTATCAGACAGGATAAATTTCTTCCCGTGATTTCTGGCATAAAGATATTCATTGAGGTAAACCAGAGGATTTCTTTCATAAAAAAGTAAGGATCTTTTCAAATCATCTCTCTGCCAGTTGCCGGCATCATTAATATGATTGTTAAAATCACTGTCTATCTCGCTGATAGAAGTCCGGGGATCTACCAGTTTAATATTTTCCTTAAACAGGAATGTTTTAAATTTGTTACTGGAGTATCCGGCATCAACAATTTCAAGAATAGCAAAGATCCTTAACAGAGGAACTGCTATGGAAGAAACCAGTTCCTCTGTTATAGCCGAACTGTCAAAATCTCCATTCCCATCATTACGGCAGAATTTAAAAAGGTACGAAACCAGATAAAGCTTTGCATTTACATTGAACTTAAGCAGAAGCTTAACAATGGAATAATCTTTGATTAAAAGCCAAAGATTGACAATTGTTTTAAAGCTGTCACAAAGCACCAATGGATTCTTCAACAGGGATCCTTTGTCTCCTTCGTAGAATTTTCTCACACCGGGAGTGGTAACATTCGGGGTTTCGCTATTGATACTCATATATACACGGTTTTCAGCTCTATATATGTACATATACTGCTGAAGCACTCCGTCTATATCCAGAATTTTACCTTTTTTAAGGTCACTTCCATCCTTAGTGGCTTCTCGAATAAATCCCCATTTTTCAACAAATTCCTTCTTTTCCGATTCCTTCTCAATATTCGCGTACATGGCTGCAGAAATTATGTCTGCATCGGAAAGTGGCAATCCCTTGGAATTCAGCGAATTGAACATGGCGATTGCCTGTTCAATATTCCAGCTTCTGATTACAATAAGCTGGCATTTATCCAGTAACTTCTGAGCAAATACATGAATACTGGATTCACCGTATTTGGAAAGACGGTCATAGAAATACTTAAAATTAGAGAAGAAACTGATCTTATTCAGTTTTGGCTTTGATATTTCATTTTCTTTTGCAAGATTACTAAGATCATCAAAGTTCAATGTTCTGACTATTTCAGCAAATATTTTCTTATTTATCTCAGGCTCATTAATGGAATTATTTTCAATCAGAACAAGTTGATCCAGCAACACCGGATCCCGTTTTATCTTAAGAATACCTTCATCATTTGTTTTATACACAACAGACTGGATCTTACGAAGATCTCCCTTAAGACCTTCCTTGAGAAATTCAGAATCTTCATCATGTTCTACAAAATTCTTTAGCTTGGCACCTATTACAAATTCCAAAGCCTTAAGCAACAGGTAAAAGGTAGTAGTACGCTGCTGACCATCAATCAGATACATCTTTTCGGATTTAACATTTAGAATAATAGTACCGAAAAAGTACGGATCCTCAGCCCCCTCGCTGATAAAGGTTTCAATATCATCAACAAGCTTATCGCACTGGCCGATTTCCCATGTATAACTGCGCTGATATTCAGGGATAACAAAATACTCATTTTTCTGATTATTCTTTAAGAAGTAATCATAGACTGTGCAGAGATGCGGTTCGATTTCTTTCACTGCCATAATTAACTACCTGATACTCACTTAGAAACCACAAACAAAAAAGTATGCGGTGCTGAAGTTTGATTTTTTCTGAAAATCAAAGAGAAAATGTCATCTAGATATTGGTTCATTTTTGCAAGACATGACATTCTGGACTATCTGCACCGCATTAAGAGATACTCAGAAAGCTGTTCCATTCCCGAGCATCTCCTCCTCACTTGATAAAAACAACACAATCAACGCAAAGAAGAAATGGTAACGTTGTTGTCAGCCAATGCTCCTTCCTTGTTCTCAACCTGAATGGTGATACCGAAATTATCCTTAAGCAGCTTTTCAGCATTACCAACCTTCATGTTGCCGTGAATCTCAACTTCGCCACCCTTTACATCACCGGTTCTGATAGAAGCAAGAGTTGCTGAATCTTCGGCAAAATGCTTGCCGTTATAAACACGTACTGCAACCTTGAACTCATCCTTGAACATGGCCTTAAACTTAGCCACTGTAGTTCTTCCAGAAAATTTCATAAAAATTTCTCCTTAAAAGTTAAAAAATAATTAATAATCAGGTTAAAAAATATCAACCTTTCCTGACGTTTCTTATCGTCAAATCGTCATCTATAGATTGAGCGCCTCTTGCGGTAACAATCTCTATTCCAAGACCATACATCTTGGCAAATGTCTTTTTTACTACCTTGACCTGATCTGCAGTATTAATAACTATGACACCGTGCTGAGCGATTTTATTGTCCTCAGACACATCCTTTAGCAGAGTCTCAGGTGAAGCAAAATGACCTCTGGCTCCGGTCATGATTTTTCCAGTACTTTTAGTAAGACACCATACCTTGACACTTACCCCCTTGCAGGCTTTGTTAAATGCTTTAGTAAAGGCATTTACCGTAGTGGAGCTGTTAACTGCTACGTCGAGAGATATTAGATCATCACTCTTGATATCCTTGATTTCCTTGAGAGTTTTGTTGTTGTCGGCAAAACCTTTGCCGTCGGAACAGAGTATCTGCACACCGATACCTAAAGTACTCTCAACTTTCTTTTCCACATCGCCAACCTTTTCAGTATCTTTAATGGAGATCTTTTTGGATTTTCCTTTCACAATAATAGTGGAAACATCACTAATCAAAGCATCCTTAGAGGCTCTTCTGCCCCCAGCTCCACTTTGAATTTTCCTTTCCTTGGAAAGGTTGTACACGCGGATAGGAATATCAAAAACTCTTAAAAACTCATTCTCGAACTCAGACACCAGGGTATCTCCGCTAACCTGCATTTCGAGAATACCAAACAACATTTTCTTTAATCCGCCAAACATCGCATTCCTCTTCTGCTTTCATTAAATTTTTTCTTTCCTGTATCTTGTTCTGATTGAGAATATTTAACAGAAAAAATACTATTATTTACGTTGGCATAACCTTCTTTTTTATAAAAAATTTTTCCATAAAAATGAAAAACAGATTTTTTATCTAAAAATGTACTTACCTTCCTACATCACAGCATCAATTCCTAAGAAACGGTTGTAGCTCTGGTTATGTGACTATGTCTTTGCCTGCTTTTTAAAGCCTCCATTAGATTTCTCATTACATGATTCTCAGCTTATGGAGGCTTGTTTTGTATTGAATAAGGCACTACAACCTATGAAATGATGCGTTTACAGAACTCAGGACCTTTTTAAAATCCTGCCGGACATCATTTAACCAAAGACGCACAAGCCTACTTTGGCTTCTTCTGACACCCGCGACTCTCAAGTTCCTTATTAAGCTGTGAAAGTGTCATGTTGTCATAGGTTCCGGTGGTGTAGTAGCGCTTACCGTCCTTATCGTTGTAGCAGACCTGACAGCAGATTCCATAGATTTCATGGAATGATTTCTCAAGATTCTTAACAAGAGTTCTTCCGTGGATACTGATATCCCCTGCAACATCCTTCTTTACTCTCACTTCAGAAAGACGCTTGCTGGTATCAAAGCCATAAATGGTTCCACCTTTTCCGGTGGCCTTCTTCCAATCCGCCACACTGCAGAAGGTTAAGCGAAGGTACGGAAACGCCTCCTGAAACTCAGCATTAATGCTCTTAAGCATCTTTTGACCAGTAATATGTATTTCAGCCATATTTTGTCACCACCCCTAAGTTTTATCGAATTTATTACTTTAACTTCAATGTTTTATATATATACATATATATTTATCAAAATCAAAGTTCTAAAAAATAAAATCCCGCATAAAATATATTTAGTGATAAGCATAATATATCTATTGCTTGTTTCTAATTATTCCATACACACACAAAAAAAAAAAACGATCCATTACTCAAAAATGGAAATTCAAAATTTTTAGATAAAATATTTTATAGATTTGTAAATATCGATCACACAAATAACCTACTGCTGTATTCCCCTGAGTATTCTTGTGTTCTGTGATCGAAATTTAGACATCAAGTTTTTTCATTAAAATATCAGGAAGATAACTTTTGAATCGCCTACAACTGCTATGCTTTGTTAGATGCGGCGAGTTCTGTGTGAACTGGCATACTGCGTACCATTTGAACAACATGGCAAGTAGAATGGATACAGGTGATGAATGATAAGAAAGAACTTGAAGAAGAAGAATCTTCACCAAAACGACGATGTATGATTTGGAAACCACAACACTTCTGCGTACCCAAACGGCATACTGGCCTAATGAAAAATCAACTCAATAATTTCTAATTTCACCTATTTTCGCTTTGAAATGCAATATTCATCAAACTTTTTATTCTTAATCGATATATTTCATTAATTTTTTTACACGTGTCAATATTTAATCATTATTTGTATGTTAGCGTTTAAAAAGGATATGTTTTATTCGAGCAGGACAAGATAGTAAGCTTTATTTTTAATATAATTTTATTAAATACTAATTTTAGTTATATTATTGTATAGTTTTTATAGACGAGGTATTTATGACATCTGCAGATGCGGAACAAAGAAGACGTGAACGTGAGGCCAGGAAACGTGAACGGGAGGCTAAAAAACGTCAGCGTGAGATGGAAAAAGAGGCCAGAAGACGTGAAAGCGAGCGTAAGAAACGCGAAAGGGAAGCAGCACGTTTGGCCCGTCAGCGCGAAAGGGAACGTCGGCAGGAGGAAATCAGAAGAAACCGCGAAGAGTGGCGAAGAAAAAATCTCCAAAGAATAGCTGAAGCCCATGCCAGAAAACAGGAAAAAGAACGAATTAAGCGTGAACGTGAAGCCGCTCGGGAAGCCAAAAAGCGTGAAATGGAACGCAAAAAGCGTGAACGTGAAGCTGCTCAGGAAGCTCGAAGACGCGAAATGGAACGCAAAAAACGGGAAGCAGAACAAAAGAAGCGTGAGCGTGAAGCTGCTCAGGAAGCTCGAAGACGCGAAATAGAACGCAAAAAACGTGAGCGTGAAGCTGCTCAGGAAGCAAGAAGACGTGAAGCTGAGCGCAAAAAACGTGAGCGTGAAGCTGCTCAGGAAGCTAGAAGACGTGAAGCTGAGCGCAGAAAACGTGAACGTGAGGCTAGAAAACGCCGCTAGCAAAAACTTTTGGTGGGTGACAATCTTTCTGTAAATGGAAAAACATCCCCGGAAAATTTTTAAGCAGTAACCTTCCGGTTACTGCTTTTGTAGCGTTAATATACCTATTTATTTTTATAAGCAAAAATCTATATTTTATAAATAAATCAATCAACTATTTTTATTGTAATATGTCGTTTTTTATTAAAAATAACAACATAATCCCCGGACGAAAGCTGTCCAGACTTTTGTCCCGGGGACATAAAAAAATCAAAAACTCCCCCGGTTTTCATGCATTATCCGAAATTTACCACAGATTATGTCCGGTTTCATGAAAGCATGGTGTATTTTTGGTCACTTCAAATGTGAAAAAACAGATCTTCCAGTAAGGCCAGGTCGCATGCAGATACGCTTCTCCGGTAATTAAGTTTTAGGTAAGACGTATTAAGACTTTCAACGGCATTTCCGGTATTGACGGTTTTCTTTTTATAACCTTTACGACAATAGTCACTGTCTGAGCTTACGTATTTCTGACATTTCTCATCAGTCATTTGGATTCCGTGAACAGTCTTTTTCTTTAACCATAATGAAAAACTCCTGATTATATAAGTTATATTATATCCCAGGAGTTTATCTGATATTCAGAGCTGCATGAATTCTACGGAGTTTGGTTCACGCAAACTTTAACGATTCATTTTAACGGCTGCCGCAGAAACTATTTTTTTGCTATATTAAAAGCCTTTTGAATAAGTCGCTGTTTTTCATTTAGAGACAGATTTCCATCATTCAGGTCTTTAAGTAGTTCATTGACCAATTCTTCCACCTTTTCATGAATTTGTTGTTCTCTTTTCTGAGCATTAACTTTTGAATAAAGTTCATCATAATTTTGAATAATTGCCCCCATTGCCAAATTTAAAAGCAAATAAGCTCCGAACATAAACCAGCTTAAAAAATATAAACTTACAACCCATGAAGGAACATCAATTATTTTCATTTTAGAAGCGATAATCAGGCTGTTTCTGTATGAACTCCATGACTGTTCGGTAATTACTTTCAACAGAGTCAGCATTGACTCAGAAACACTGCCAAACGGATCGATTCGATCACCGGCAAAATAGTCATCAGTTTCACTAATAAATTCTATATATAGATTCTGACGATCAGCATGATAATCATCTGTTGGCATTCTGAACATACTCATTCCAGCAATTCCAAACACATATAAAAATACCAGCATCAACCCCATGATCTTATACAGAGACATGACTGATTTCAGAAGAACCTTGATGATTGTGCTCATTTCTCGATTTAGCGTTATAAAACGAGCAATTCGCAATATTCGGATTACTCTGAGACACAGAAGAATATTAGTATTCAAGAAGATAGTTTCAGGAATTAAACAAAACAAAATAATGATAATGTCAAAGAGCTGTAAGGGATCGGAGAAAAATTTCTTCGGCGATGCACAGGCAATGTACCGAACAAGTATTTCAAAACAGTAAATGGCAGTGCAGGCATGGTCAAAGTATTCCAGCCATTCATTCCTTTGAGTAATCATTATACCGGCAGAGATGGCATTGAACACTATCAGCACACTGATAAAAATTTCAAATTTAACAACGGGACGGAATTTATCCTTGTCAATAAACAAATAAATAAAATTCTTAAATTCTGCTAACATAACATAACCTTTTACTAATTCTTAAAATCTAAAAGGCCTGTTCATTTTAATGAACAGGCCAAAATTCAGACATTGTTTTCGACTAATTTCCTTTAAGCAGTATAGGACATCTGTGATAATGCCTGTCAGAACGGCTTATACAATCGGTGTTTAGAAAACATCAAGTGCATGAAGTACCGCAAACATGTACGGATACGATAAGAGAGTATAACCATTAAAATCATACAGCCTTTTTCCTGTACGATGATCTTTTACGTAAGTTCCATCAATATCAAATAACTTACTGCCGGTGCGGTGATCCCTGATGTAATTACCATCAATGTCCAGTAACTTACTGCCGGTGCGGTGATCCTTGATGCAATTACCATCAATATCCAATAATTTATTGCCGGTACGGTGATCTCTGATGCATTTATTATCAAAATCAAATAACTTGTTTCCTGTACGATGATCTCTGATGCAACTATTATCAATGTCCAGAATTTTTTGACCGTTGGAATGATCAATTATGTACATCATGATAAATCTCCAATTTTTTTATTGTTAAATTTACATGTATGAACGCCATGCTAATATTAAGTCTATTATTATTTATTTAACGTGACTAGATTATTGTCTGTTTTGATTTTTGTAATTGTGATCTTTATATATAATATTTATATTTTATAATTACACTACTCTGCATCGGGACAGAAATGTATTCCTATCGCAATGTTTTCAGGGGCTGTCACCGTATTGATTGAATCATCCTGTACGCAAATGCTGAAGTTTGCGCTGAATGCATCTCCATCCTGACTTATGGTTACATTATTGATATGGCCGAAAAAAAAGTGGTTCTTCTGCATGCTTCACCCCGCCGAAGTTCAGTCCTCTATGAAAGAGTTCTGCTGATCTCTTCTCTGCCTTCGGATTAGTTTTGCATCTATGCATTGTATAAAGAACGAAAAAGTTTACCTCCAAAACGATTGGAGTTTAGGTTTAATACAAGCAGAAGTGCCGATAATTATTGAGCGTTATCATGAATAGATTAATGGTTTAATCTTCGCAAAATCAGCGTAGATTAATGCTATAATATATGCAGTAAGTGCGGAGATAGATATTATGTATATTTACGAACATCAGGAATGGCCGGAATTCCGCTGGGATGAACACCGGCTGTCCGGATTACTTTTTGAAGTTACGTTTCTGCTAGGAACCGTTATCGGCAAGATGAATGCCGTGGAATCAATTTTTAAAAAGGAAGTTCTTCTCACCGATATGACCGATGAAATAGTTAAGTCCAGTGCCATTGAGGGAGAACACCTGAACTTTGAGGAAGTGCGATCTTCAGTAGCCCGAAAATTCGATATGCCGGAATCAGTTCAGACTGCCAGCAGTCATTATATTGAAGGTATAGTGGAAATGATGACTGACGCAAGATGCAATTTCCGGAACAGGCTGACTTTGGAACGTCTATGCAGCTGGCAGGCATCTCTTTTTCCAACAGGATACAGCGGAATGTACAAAATCCGCACCGGAGAAATACGTGACGATGCCCAGGGGCCAATGCAAGTGGTCTCTTCTAAATTTGGAAACAGCTATGTCTACTACGAAGCCCCTCCTGCCGAAAAGCTTCCGGAATATATCAATGATTTTTTACAGTGGATTGAATCCGACAGCAACATAAATCCATTAATAAAAGCATCCCTGGCCCATCTCTGGTTCATTACCCTGCATCCCTTTGATGACGGTAACGGCAGAATTGCCCGTGCCATAACGGAATTAATGCTCTCCCGGGCTGACAAATCCTCATACCGGTTCTACAGTATGTCCGGCCAGATCCTTAAGGCAAGAAACGATTACTACAGAATACTTGAGCAGACTCAGAAAGGATCTCTTGATGTAACCATGTGGATTCAGTGGTTTTTGGAAACGCTGCTTAACTCCCTCAGGGAATCCTCCGGGCTCGTTGATAAAATTGTTACCAAGGCCATGACCTGGCAGAAGCTTAATAAAATAGCCCTGGATAGCAATCAGAAAAAAATCATCACCTTGATGCTGGACGGTTTTGAGGGAAATCTCACCTCCAGCAAATGGGCTAAAATATGTAAATGCTCCCAGGATACGGCCATACGTTCAATTAACTATCTTGTTGAAAATAAGGTACTGGAGCAGAAAGGAGCCGGAAGAAGCACCCATTATATTCTGGCCTGTATGGAAAAAATTGACAGTGAAATTCCCGAAAAATAAGGGCTCTTCATAAAAACAAATTGGAAATAATCATTAAACATATTTAGAAATATCAATAATCTTTAGAAAGAAATATTCATCATCGTTGAATCCATATGCCTTTCTTCTCATCGTTTGGATCTTATTGTTGAAGCCTTCAACCATTCCTGGAGATATATTATATCCTACATGAGAAATTATTCCTTGCATGTGTTTTTCCGGGAAGTATGCATACCTGCAGAGCGGATAATATACAGATTTTGCGGAGATAAAGGCATTTAATCTATGCAAAACATGCGTAGATTAAATACTGTTTTCTCCGCAGACAGCTAAGGCATAAGCTTTTTCTGATATTGACATTTTTTCGCCTGTAAACTCAGTATCCGCGAAAAATAGAACCAAAAAAACTGCGGACACCTTCACCGCCTCGGTGCGGATCAGTTTACCGTCAAGAAGCTCATAGGCTAAATAGCCAATCTGCCCATTCCGACTACATTCTGTCATAGTCATATTTTGTAGACACCATTCTGTCATTTTCATCAAATATAACTAACAGATATCTGGAATAGATATCACCACGTCCCCTAACCATCAATTTATCAGATTTCTCTTTAAGAATTTCTCGTGTTTCTTCCCTGGTCATACCGGATTTTAATTTGAATGACAGTTTATCTAGACGAGAGCATTCTTCAATCCTTTTATCAGAGTCATCCCAATAATGTTCTCTAGCCACACCAAAAGACGGGCCATAATCTTTATTCCATGTGACACTGACATTAAGTCCATTGTACTGATACGACGATGTATCATCAGATTTAAAAAGTTTTTTATCAAAAATCCTAAAGAAATGTTTTTCATATTTAGGGTATATCAATTTCCCTTTATACCAGACTTCAAAAAAGCCCTTTTCCATTCCCAAAAATTCAACCGACTCGATAAGTCCGTTTTCATCATAATCCAAACGCATACTGTAGTCTCTATAGATATCCGATCTTCCTTTAAACCACGGAGTATAAGTTGCATTCCCCATTGCCTTTCTGGCATCTTCCCTTGTCATATTGAAGACCAGATCTCCTATTGATTTATTTGGTATCCATTCAAAAACTTTCATATTAAACCTCCCAATTATTGTTTTCTAATCTGTTTACGAATTTCAGCATTTCTTTGATTTCTCTGTCATACCTGGAACCAAATAGCGTACGGATAGTATTTATTTCTTCGATAATGACATCTTTTATTCTTCCCTGTTGTATAAGTTCAATTTGTTTTTTTCTATAATCCGCGGAGGACTTATAGCGTCCGTATGATTTTGTATCCAGATGATCACTTTTAAGCATACGAATACACGGCGCTGTATTATAGGATAACAGTCCTGTGGCACTGAGAGCCTCAGCACTTATTATATGGTGAACATCGTATAGGGAGCCGTCTGTACAATCATATCTTCCACCGGTTATCGGATTATTATCAAGCTCTGCTTTTTCTTCTTCACTTAATTCATCAAAGAAATAAGGATAAGGTCTGCCTGTTTTGGTATACAGTGTTACAAAACGATCTTCAGCAATTATGTCGTCAAAAGATTGGCTGTATTCAATAGTATCATTCGCATTATTCAGAAAACATCCTGACGAATTCATGAAATTCACTTTATTATTTGTTGATATAATCAGCTCCCGTCGATGCTTTTTACCACATTCAATACCGGCAGCAAATGCAAAACCTTTCATAAATGCCAGTTCAATATCTTTGGTTGTCACATTTTCTGATTGGTTGCTACTGACTTCTCCATAAATGTTTCTTTTGGCGATATATCTATTTCGGGAACATCCCCAACCTAAACCATAGGCATGTGCTATATCCATTATTGATGAACTTTTTTAAGGGAATTCTTGGACATACTTAACCTCCAATATTTAAATAAAAACAATTGGCGCGGCCTCATTATCTTTGCATGATGTAATAATAAAAATGCACCTATACTATCACCAGTGTTTAATCTTCCAGCTGCAAATCAAACCACAGATCGTTAACACTTACTATTATTAACACACCCAATCAGTTTTTTAAGAGCAGAATTATCAAACATCCAATTTTAATTCGGACATTGTGATAAGTATTTGTTTTTATATAACTATTTATTGTTTTCTCAGAAAATATATTGACATTTTATGGAATCAGTACCGAATAAGGTGCTGAACGCACTGGTGAATGCCTTCTCGGCTCTCAATATCACCAGTGAGAACAACCTAAAAAACTAATCCGGGGCAGTTTCGTATTCAGACTGGTGGTGAGAATTGCCCGGGAAATCCACCGCCCAATCTCTGAAGTTCTGGAATATCCCACCACCGAGTTTAACTACTGGGCGGTGTTTTTTCAGGAGGAATACTACGAGGCTCATCCGAAAGAAAGATACAAAGCCGGAATGACGGATTGCGATTGTGCCAGAGAGGTTGAAAAGTTTAAACGGATGATGAGTAAACGGTAGCATTTTGATGAACGACTTGTTCGCAGATTAAGCTTAAGATAACAGTTGAATAATTTGCTGGTACTAGTTAAATTACTGACATATGAACAGTACGGCTAATTGTTAACAGGAAGTTATGTCCTGTATCACTGATAAAAATTCGGCGCTATGATAAAATGTCAGCTGATGATGTTGAGTTTTGGGGAGGTTACAGTCATGGGAAGCATTCTGAATCCTGACAAGGATAACAGCTTTATAAGACTGGTTAAATTCAAAGATTCTGAAATTTTTATAGATAAGACAGATTTTATAGAAAAGATGTCTGCAAAGATAAACTCTCAAAATTGTTTATTTGCTGTAACTCGTCCCCGCAGATTCGGAAAAACTGTAACAGCTCATATGCTGTCAGCTTACTATTCCAAAGGATATGCCGGTCAAAAGATTTTTGATAATCTAAAAATAACGAACAATGAATTTAAAGACAGTTACGAAAAACACCTCAACAAATACAATGTCATTTATATTGATATGAATACCATTGACGGATTGTTTGACGGCTATTCCAACAAGAAACAGAAGGTAGATGGCGTTAATGATCTGGTTGACTATTTCGAGTATTCAATAATTAAAGAATTAAAATCAAGCAGTGAATTTGCAGGGTGTCTCGAAAAACATCAGATTGAAAACACAGGACTTTTGGAAACTTTACTTGCGATTACTCAGGA
>NZ_JNKD01000052.1:0-21148 GCF_000701925.1 Ruminobacter sp. RM87
ATAACCTAATCCAAAGCATGTCCAGAAAAGCTACTACTCATGACAACATCATGATTGAGATATTCTTTGGAAGAATGAAAGTTGAAATGTTTTATGGAAAAGAAAAGACCTTTAAGGACTTAAACGACTTAGAGAAAGCTATTAAAGATTATATAAATTGGTACAACACTGACAGAGTTTGTAAAAAGCTAAAAGGCCTGTCCCCAATTAATTTCAGGAAACAAGCCTTAAATTCTGTTAGTATGACCTAGAAACTTAAGTGATCAATTTCTGGGGCCATACTACCTGAAGGTCACTGCTTTAAAAAATTCTCAGGATGTTTTCTATTTACAGAAAGATTTTCACATACTCCATACTCGAATAAATAGGCTGGTTTTGTTTCCGCCCCTCCAATTTATTCAAATTTAATTTCTTCCTCAGCTCTCGCATAAACATCAATTTGATTCTGTACATCAAGTTTACTTACAAACCAACCTCTTGCCATACACAATTTTATAAAATTATCAATGCGGTTTACACCATTCATCTCTTTTAACGTAACAACAACGCCAAATTGCAATGGTTCCAAGTCAATGATACAGGTCATCATTTAATGAAAATATTTCCGATGATTTTTCAGAAATATTATTTAGAAATAAAAGTATATGTTTTCAGTCACATTACTCAATCGGTTTTGTTTGTATGATATCTGATCATGCGTGTAAACATTGCAGGTCAGTATCTGCATCATGTTTTCCGCAAGGCGTTTTTTGAAATAACGTCAGGCATGCCTGCATATCTGCGGTACACGGTTATTGGAATTCAGTGATTTAAACAGGAGTCTGTATGAAAACTTCAGAACATACCAGGTGTCCAAACTGTTCTGGCAATATGACCTTTAACATAAGGGAGCAGAGACTTGTATGTGAATCGTGTTCCAGCAGGTTTTCCGTATATCAGTATGACCGTCTGCTCAGGGAGAAGAAGGAAGCCGGGGTGGAGAATTTCGCCAAAGGCGCCGTGGTTAATGAAAGTGATTCAGAAAACAGTGAAACAGATCTTCACCGTTCATACATCTGTTCATCCTGCGGCGGTGAAATAACTCCGGGTGTTTTATCAACCACCGAAAACTGTCCGTTCTGCGGCAATGCCATTGTTTTTACCGACAAGTACCGGGATCAGCGTGTACCTGACAGGATTGTTCCGTTCAAGAAGGATAAAGAGGACTTTCTGGAAATCTACCGTAAAATCCTCAAATCCAAGCGCTTTGTTCCTGACAGCTTTCTGGTTGAAGCCAGGGTGGAAAAGATAAAGGCCTGGTATGCGCCGTTCTGGCTTTACGATATGGAGGTTTCCGGCAACGCCGCGTTCAAGGTTGAGAAGGTGAAGCCTTCCGGCAAGAAATATGAACACACCGTATATTCCGGTGTAAGTACGGGCAGTGCAAAATTCTACAGCATTCCTCAGGATGCGTCGGTAGAGCTTGATGACCGCATATCCCAGGGACTGGAACCGTACAATGTGCAGAATGCACCGGAATTCAATTTCGCATGGCTTTCCGGACTTGATGCCGAAATCTACAACATGGATCATGAAGGCGGAATGGTCTCTGCCAAACGCCGTGTTGAAAGATCCTTTGACCGTTACCTGTCCGGATCCAAGGATTATCAGTACTACCTGATTACTCACCGTGAATACAGCTTCAAGGCTGCAAAGATAAGCTATGCTTTGTTCCCTCTGTGGCACATGAACATATCCTGGGCCGGCAGGAAATACATGTTTTCCATGAACGGTGAAAGCGGTAAAGCCCTGTGCATATTCCCGATAAGCGAGATTAAACTGCTGTGCTGCGCATTTTTCTCGTGGCTGCCGTTTCTTACCTTTTCCTGCTGGCTGACCACGGTTGATGAGTTTATGAAAATCAGGGATTCCGGAAAGGGAATGGGGTTGCTGTTTCTGGGGTATTCATTCCTGGTTTATTCGGTATTCTCCAAATACATGTTCAACAGAAACCTTACATGTATTTTTTCATCAGTTCTGTTCACACTGATTTCCTCATTTTTCGTTTACCTGTATCTTACAGGAGCAGATTCATCAGGTGACCACCTTCTGGCGATGATTGCCGCAGGCATTATCATCGTTGTGGGTATGGTCGGTACATATGTTGCCGTCAAGAAATCCCTCAAGAAGGAATATACCCTGAAGCTCAAGAAAAACAGCGATGACTATATTAACTTCGGTGACTGCGAGCTGCACACGAAAAAGGACGTCACCATGTCTAAAATACTGGATAACAGCGGCTCTGTAATCAAGGGAATCAATCCTAAGGAAGACGAAGACTGATTTCTGAAAGTGCGGAACCTGTCGCGGAGGCGTTTTCACCGGTGAATACGTGCGACGTCACTGAAAACTCAGGATAAAAGTAACGGCAGACGATATCACGTCTGCCGTTCTTTTCATGAATCCGGATAATGCCGGTTATCTGATTACCGGATTTCTGGTGTTTTCACCGTTTCTGAAGTGACGGACGATAATGCCCATATGAGCCCTGTCGGCAGGGAACGGACACCTGAAGTAAACCACGTGACCGTCTCCCGGAGCTACGGTAATCGGCTGCTTCTTCCTGTCCATGAGGTTGTCCAGGGTTATGAAATCCCTGAAGCCCGGAGCCAGAATTTCCAGAGTGTCGCCGAGTTCAAAACGGTTGCGAACGCTGACCTGCCACAGGCCGTCACCGTCAACACCGGTTACTTCACCCACGAACTGGCTCTTGTCGGAAATGCTGTAGCCGTAGTCGTAGTTCTGATATTCACTGATGCCGTGACGGGTAAGGAAGCCGTCGGTATAACCGCGGTGAGCCAGGGATTCGAGTTCAGACTTGAGCTCCTCCACGATGTCCTCTCCGCGCACTGCCGCGTCGATGGCCCGGCGATATACGGAGGCGGTTCTGGCGCAGTAGTAGAATGATTTGGTGCGACCTTCGATTTTCAGGGAATCAACGCCGATTTCGCAGAGACGTTTTACGTGTTCAACCGCGCGCAGGTCACGTGAATTCATGATGTAGGTGCCGTGTTCGTCCTCGTCGCAGGCCATGAGTTCACCAGGTCTCTTCGGTTCTTCAAGCAGATAGCTGTGCGGGGTAATCAGATCGCTGCCGAGATCCGGTTCAACCAGTTCGCCGGTATCGTCTTCAACCGCCCTGTGAAGCCTGTAGGCCCATCTGCATGAATTGGTGCAGGCACCCTGGTTCGAGTCGCGGTGGGTGAGATAGCCGCTCAGAAGACAGCGTCCGGAGTAGGCCATGCATAACGCGCCGTGAACAAAGACTTCAAGTTCCATCTGCGGACATTCGTTGCGGATTTCCTCGATTTCGTCAAGGTGAAGTTCACGTGACAGGATGATTCTGCTGAGTCCCATCTTTTCCCAAAAACGTACTGAAGCGAAGTTGATGGTGTTTGCCTGAACGGAGAGATGGACGGGCATGTCAGGATAGGCTTCCCTTACCATCATGATCATGCCGGGATCTGACATGATGAGAGCGTCGGGATTCAGGGCGACGATGTCGGCCAGATCTTTCGCGAACTTCTTCACCTTGATGTTGTGAGGCTGAATGTTTACCACCATGTAAAGCTTTTTGCCTGCTTCATGAAGCTCTTTAATGGCAGAGTCCAGAGTCTGATAATCAAATTCGTTGTTTCTGATGCGCAGACTGTAGCGGGGCTGACCGGCATAGACGGCATCGGCTCCGAAAGCCGTAGCGTATCTGAGATTCTTTAAAGTACCTGCCGGTGATAAAAGCTCTGGTTTTTTCATTTATGATCCCTTAAATCTGGTAACTGTATTTTTCAAGCCGGTATATTGTATTATGTTATGAACGATTTGTGTACCGCTCAGGGACATTCAGGAGAAAACTGTCCTGAGAGTGTCATAAGACATGAATCTTTTTCCGGCTGATTTTTTTGCGGTATATGGTATCACGTTTGGAGCATTCAGTCAGTAGATTATACTTTCGCCGACAGGAAGGGGATTACCTGTCTCTAATCAGAAAAAAACGTCAGTCACCGGGACTGACGATTTTTTAAGGAGTTTATCCGGCGGACGGATAAACAGGTCTCCGCCGTTATTCGCTTTCGCCGCCGAAGGCGTCGATAAGGGTAGGCAGAATCTTGGAGAATTCACCGCTTATAAGGGTAAGGTCAGCATCAAGCTGCGCAACCGGATCATCACTTACGGTGGCGTTTTCATCGATAACGGTATCTGAAAGCTTGATTCTCTTTAAGGAGAAGGTGTCATCGATTACCAGGGAAACATCGTCGTTCACGGTAATGGCCAGACTGGTTACCACCTTGCCTGCTTCGAGGTGAGCCTTGATTTCGGCAGTATCGAGATCCTGCTTCTTGGCCTTTACGGTACCGCCGGCACCTTCAACGGCCTTGAGTTCAACTTCATCACCGATTTCAATGCCTGCCGGACCTTCACCGTTGGCAACCCATTCGGTCATGCAGTCATTGATTGACTTGTTGAACTTGAAAAGTCTGGCAGGGAGTGAACCGAGGCTCTTTCTCAGAAGGGCAATCAAATCTTCGGCCTGTTTTTCGGAGGCAACGTTAACCACTACATAGCCGTATCTGCCGCTTACCCAGATCCAGTTTTCCCTGTGCAGACGGAAGGCTCTAGGCAGAAGTTCGGTAACGATGCTTTCCTTGAGTTCGGCCTTTTCCTTCTTGCTGACGTTGCGGGCCTGCTTGAGTTCGAGCTCTTCAACCTTTTCCTTCAGTTCTTCGTTTACCACGCTTGCAGGAAGCATTCTCTTTTCGGTTTTGCAGCGGAAAAAGTAGTCATCGTTGATTTTATGACATAAAACCTCTTCATCCTGACCGAGAGGACTTACCCAGCCGAAACGTACCATGTCCTGACCTGAGCATGGAACGTATTTCTGCGGAGCGAGAAGTTTATCCAGTTCATCGGGACTGTATTTGAAACCGGTATCGAGTGTGTATACTCTGACGTTTTTAAACCACATGTTTAATTCCTTTAAGCTGTGAGACAACTTTACCGGATGGTTCCGCGCGCTTAAGCTGAAACCCCGTGCGGCGGGGCTTGCGGAGAAATCCGTTCTGCAGGCATCCCCCTGACATGCAGGTAAAAGGCGCCGTTTTCCATCAAGTTGTCAGAATTAGAAAATCCGTATAATTATATACGAGTTGTTTTCGTTTTTTCAAAATATTGTAAAAATCCTGAGAGGGATCCTGTTTTCGCCTGAAACCGTATGTATCCTTTGAAAATCACGCGGCTTCCGGGAAAAAATGGCGGCTCTGAACGGGTCTCAGTCATTGTGAATAAAGGAAAAAGCCCGTTTTTCCAGGGGCGCCGGGACCGCGGTGATTCCTGTAAGGATTTCATGCCTTTCAGATATCCTGACGGAGATTTTTTTCCCGGGCCAGGGTGCATAACGGACGGTTCCGGATTTTAACGACGGAATGATAGTCTCCCGGGAGTTCCTATTCAGGTTATACAGCCGTAATCCGGTGATGCTGATTACTATGTGAACAGTCAGAGGAATAAATCCTCTGTTTATTTGAATCAGTGCGGTAATCGGCACATCCGCTTCATGAATATCTTAAGGTTTTTGCGGTTTTATGGTACAATGGCACGCAAATTTTTATTATTTATTAACGAGTAAATGAGATGAGTGACAATACAACCTCCAGGGATACTCTGCCGGAAAACGTTCGTCCGGTGAAGATTACTGAGCAGCTTCAGACTTCATTTATCAATTACGCAATGAGTGTAATTGTGGATCGTGCTCTTCCGGACGTGAGAGACGGTCTGAAGCCTGTGCACCGCCGCAGTCTGTATTCCATGTACAAGCTGAGAAACTTCTACAATACCAAGCATCTGAAATCAGCCCGTGTGGTTGGTGACGTAATCGGTAAGTACCATCCTCATGGTGATACCTCCGTGTATGACACCATCGTACGTATGGCTCAGGATTTCTCTCTCCGTTACCCTCTGGTTGACGGTCATGGCAACTTCGGTGACGCCGACGGTTACAAGCCTGCGGCAATGCGTTATACCGAAGTCAGAATGTCAAAGATCTGCGGTGAAATGGTTGCGGATCTTGAAAAGGAAACCGTTGATACGGTTCCTAACTACGACAACAGTGAAGAAATTCCCGTAGTAATGCCTAACAAGCTGCCTAACCTGCTGATTAACGGTACCTCAGGTATCGCGGTAGGTATGGCCACCAACATTCCGACCCACAATCTGACCGAAGTAGTCAATGCCACCGTGGCACTGATGCGCAATCCGGAACTCACCGTTGACGATCTGATGCAGTACATTCCCGCACCTGACTTCCCGGGCGGCGGCATCATTTACGGTCAGAACGAAATCAAGAGAGCCTACCGTACCGGTAACGGCAAGGCAATCATCCGCGCCAAGACATCCATCGACGATGACGGCAACGGCAGACAGAAGATTGTGGTAACCGAACTTCCTTACGGCGTAGGTCCTGCTGAAATCGAAAAGAAGATTTCCGAATGCATCCGCGATCGTACCATTGAAGGTATCACCCGCGTGAACAACGGTTCAACCAAGAACGTTCACATTGAAATCTTCCTGCGTCAGAACGAATCTCCTGAAATCGTGCTGAACAAGCTGTTCCAGCAGACCAGAATGCAGATCTCCTTCCCGATCAACATGCTGGCTCTGGTAAACAACCGTCCTGAAGTACTCAACCTCAAGCAGATTATCGAATACTTCATCAAGCACAGAAAGGAAGTGGTAACCAGACGTACCGTATACGATCTGAAGGTTGCCCGTGAAAGAGCGCACAGATTGGAAGCTCTCCTTGTCGCCCTGAGCAATATCGATGAAATCATTAACATCATCAGAAGCAGTGCCAACAGACAGGCCGCCCACGAGGCTCTGATGGCTCATCCTTGGAAGTACGGTGATCTCTCATCACTCATTCAGGTTGACGCCAGCGGCAGGGAACTCTGCAAGCCTGAATACATTGATGCCGCATTCGGTATCCGTGACGGCTTCTATTACTTCTCCGATCCTCAGACCACTGCAATTCTGGATATGCCTCTGCACCGTCTGACCAATCTTGAACGCAGCAAGATCAGTGAGGAATACGGCGAACTCACCGCCAGCATCAAGTACTATCTTGAAATTCTCGGTTCCGAAGAGCTTCTCCGCAACATCATTATCGAAGAGCTTGAAGAAATCCGTAACACGTACGGTGACGCCAGAAGAAGCGTTATTGAAACCAATACCGCCGAAATCACCAAGAAGGATCTGGTTGACCCTGTATCTGCGGTTATCACTCTGTCTCATGCAGGCTACATCAAGTATCAGCCTCTTTCCGAATACGAAGCCCAGAAGCGTGGCGGCCGCGGCCGTCGTGCCACCCTGGTTAAGGATGAGGACGTAATTGACAGCATGTATGTGGTTAACACCCACGATACCGTGCTGTGCTTTACCTCACGCGGCAAGGTGTTCTCCATCAACGTATACGATCTGCCGGAAGCCTCTTCAAATTCAAAGGGCCGTCCGATTGTAAACATGCTGAGACTTGACGAAAACGAATCAATTCAGACCATCGTGCCTGTAAACAGCTTCGAGGAAAACAAGTTCCTGTTCTTCGCGACCTCCAACGGTTACGTGAAGAAGACCAAGCTGAGCGCATACAAGAACGTTAACGCCCAGGGCCTGCGCGCCATTAAGCTTGACGAAGGCGTAAGTCTGGTTAACGTGGCTCTTACCTCAGGCAGCGACGTAATCGGTCTGTTCAGCTCTGACGGACGTGCATGTCTCTTCAACGAATACTCTCCTCTCACTCCTACCGCCGACGCTACCGTTGACGCTGAAAGTGAAAACGAGGAAGGAGCAGATGTGGCTGAAGAAGCTGCCGACGTAAGCGCAGACGTTGAAAACGATGCTGAAGGTTCAGAAGACGATGCTCTGGTCATTGGCCCTAACTACAAGGGCGGCGTAAGAGCCTCAGGCCGTGTGTCACGCGGTGTGAGAGGCATGAACCTCGCCAAGGGCCATCAGGTTGTCTCCATGATGGTTGTTGACGCAACTCTTCCATACGTGCTGATTGCCACCGAAAACGGCTTCGGCAAGCGCAGTCCGGTTGCAGACTTCCCGTTAAGACGCCGTAACGCCAAGGGTGTTATCGCCATCAAGGGTGAAGACCGCAACGGCCGCGTAATCGGTGCGGTACAGGTTACCGACGGTGATGAAATCATTCTGATTAACAATGCCGGTATTCTGGTTCGTACCCGCGTGGACGAAGTGAGCGTAATTTCCCGTTACGGTCAGGGTGTCCGTCTGATTCGTCTTGATGAAGGCCTCAAGCTTGTATCCGTACAGCGCGTGGTAAAGACCGACGATGAAGAGCAGAACGAAGCTGAAGCTCCGGATGCCGAAGGCACAGCCGGGGCAGCCGATGCGGAAAACGCGGCCGACGATCTGTCTGCAGACGTTCCGGATGCAGCCGCAAATCCTGCCGACGATGATGCCGATATCTAGTCGCGGTGATGAAAAGGCCTGCTGATGCAGGTCTTTAACCGAAAGATTCAGGAGGAGAAAAACGCAGTTTTTTCTCCTCTTTTCTTTTTACGGCTGAGAGCGGAGGACTGAAGGAGCGGTTTCGGTTTTTACGGAAAGGGCGTTTTTTTCAATCCGGAAAATATTGCCATTTATGTGATATTTTTGTCTTACCGCGTTATTTTTCTGTATAATGCTCTAAGTCGTTTATTTAAATATTTTTGAGTAAAGATTCAAAGTAGAACAGGGTGTCTCATTATGAGTAAGGTATACAATTTTTCTGCCGGTCCTTCCATGCTTCCTGAAGCAGTAATGAAGGACGTTCAGAAGGAGTTTTTGGATTTCAACGGAATCGGAGCCGGTGTAATTGAAATTTCTCACCGTTCCAAGGATTATCTGGCTATCGCCGAAAAGGCAACCGCAGATCTTCGCGATCTCATGAATATTCCTGACAATTACAAGGTACTGTTCATGCACGGCGGCGGAAGAGGCGTGTTCGCCAACCTTCCTATGAATCTGGGAACTGCTGAAGGCAGTGCAGACTACATTGTTACCGGCGCATGGTCAGGCTATGCCGCTGAAGAAGCAGTGAAGTACACTCACGTTAACTCCATGAGAGGTGACTTCGTCAATGCGGACGGCAAGGTTGAACTCAAGCTTAAGGATCTTCCTTTAAAGAAGGATGCCGCTTATGTTCACATGTGCATGAACGAAACCATTCACGGTATCGAAATCTTTGATGCTCCTGAAACCGGTGACGTTCCTCTGGTTGCGGACATCTCTTCATGCATCCTTTCACGCCGCATGGACGTAAGCAGGTACGGCATGCTTTACGGCGGTGCTCAGAAGAACATCGGACCTTCAGGCATTACCATCGTAATCGTAAGAGAAGATCTTATCGGTCACGCTCAGTCAATCACTCCTGCAATCTGGGACTACAAGGTAACCGCCGACCACGATTCAATGCTGAACACTCCAAACACCTTCGCATGGTACTTCGCAGGCAAGGTATTTGCCTGGTTAAAGAGCATCGGCGGTGTTGAAGCCATGGAAGCCATGAATAAGGAAAAGTCTGAACTTCTTTACGGTTTCATCGACAGTTCAGATTTCTACAGCAACAACGTGGCCGTAAGCGCACGTTCACGCATGAACGTTCCTTTCTTCCTTAAGGACAGCAGTCTTGATCAGCAGTTCATCGCTGAAGCCAAGGCAAACAACCTCATTTCCCTTAAGGGACACCGTGTACTCGGCGGTATGAGAGCAAGTCTCTACAACGCAATGCCGCTTGAAGGTGTGAAGGCTCTCGTTTCCTTTATGGAAAAGTTTGAGAAGGCTCATAAGTAATTCAAAGGCAATGACCGCGGATGACGCGGTCTGCCGTAAAGCACATAAAAAACTGCATTATAAATAAAAAAAGAAAGAAAAAGATTTGGCGGTACCGCCAAATCTTTTTATTTTTATGTTTCAGTTTTTAAGCCCCGGCACTCCGGCGCGACCGGATGGATGCATGCTGTAAAAACTCTTTAGATTGAATCCTCACGGTTGACGAAGGCCTTGACGGCACTCAGGTCCTGAGTGCATGGGAAGAGCGAACCTGACATGAGGTTTACGCCGAGTTCCTTGAAGGTTTCCATGGTAATCATGCTGTCAACGTCCTGCAGGATGATGACAGGTTCAATGTTCTCATTCCACTTCTTCACCATCTGGCTCAGCATGTAGCGGTCATATTCACTGGTAAGCACACGCTTCGTGAGTGAACCGCTGAGCATGGCGGAGGCGAAGCCGTGTTCCCTGATGAAGTCCATGTCCATCATACCCATGTTGTAGTTCTGCAGAGTGAAGTGATAACCGGCTGAGCTCAGCTTCTGGATGGCGGTGAGACAGTTGGTTATATCGTTGCTGATGGCGTTCTCGGTCAGGGCGAAGGTGATTCTGTTCGGCATGATGCGGTACTTGACTGTTACCATGTCAAGGAAGCTCGGCAGGTCGCTGTCAAGAAGCTGACCGTAGTTGAGCGGAATGATGATGCCGATGTTGTGGTTGGTGTCCTGATCAAGCTCTGACAGGTCGTGGAGGGCGTTTTCTACCTTCCAGTAGCAGTTTTCGGTATTGAGACCGGCGCTGATGATCTGATCTGTGAAGTCATCCAGATTGTAGGTGGTGCCTTCCTGGAACCAGTAGTTTCTGGCGATGAGACTTACGATGGTCTTGGTGGACACGTTCATTACCTGATCGTAACGGATAATCAGATCTCCCTTCATTCTTGCGTGCTTGAGCCTGTTGGCGAAGGCGGTGTCGATGCTGGAGGTCTGAGTGTTCATGGAGTCGTTGTATACGGCATAGCTGTCGTTCACCTCAAGCTGACAGCTGTGCTGATAGGCAATGTGGGTCTGCTTCATGATAACGGCAGGGCTGATGGAATTACTCAGTACCTGCACGATACCGGCGCTGATGCGGATTTCATTGCCGCCGTTGACCTGTTCAGCCAGTTCCCTGCGGAATCTGTTGAGCAGTTCATCCATTTCGGTCTTGTTCTTGATGCTGGTGGTGAGGAGATAGTAGACGGTAGGCTCATAGAAGGCCAGGTAGTCCTTTTCCCTGATGATGTTCAGCATCACGGTGGAGATACGGTGACAGATCTTCTCGTCATCGTAGAATTCCTGAGGCAGAACCGGACAGAATTCCACGGCAAAGAGCTCGATGGCGCTGTTAACCTTGCGTTCGGTCTGCAGATGGGCAATCTGCTCAAGAATCCACTTCTGGTTAGGCAGACTGGTCTGCGGATCATAGTTGGAATAGAACTCCAGCTTGTTCTGCAGGGATTCAATCTGGCGGGTCTGCTCTTCATTGGAGTTGAGAGCCGAATCCAGATGCCCGAGGAGTGCGAATACCTCATCGGAGCTGCGGGCGTTCTTTGACTTGGCGTACTTGTTGATGCGCAGTCTGTTTCTGATGAAGAAGCTTTCCAGACGGATGAGGTTGAATATGTAGTGACAGAGGATAACCACGGCCAGAATGGTCAGTACGCCGGTAATGGTGAGATTTTCCAGAACGCCGGTCTTGAAGGCGTGTCCGAGGGTAATCTTAGGCAGGAAGGTTACGGTGTAGCCGATAAGCTGATGATTGAAGCTTATCGGAGTAATCACGTAGTTTCCGAACTGCTGGTCCTCACAGATAGCGTCAAGCAGCTGTCTGTAGGTGGTCTTGCCGTTGAGAGAATATCTGTACTTGGCTATGGTGTTGAGAATGCGGTTTCTCTTGTTCGGTTCGATGAAGTTGCCCCAGCTCAGCTTGGTTACGTTCTGATCAAGCCACAGGAGATTGTCCTGTTCGGAGATGCCGTAAAGCATGATGGTAGGGCGGTTGTTCAGGTTTTCGAGAAGCTCGGAGATTGACTGGAGCTTGAGGGCCACGATGGCCTTGCCTGAAAGGTTGTTAATCTGATAGGAGCTGTATTCGAGAATATAGCATTCATGGTCGCACATGTACTGGGTGAGACTTGAGCCCCTGTTGCCTTTTTCCTCAAGCAGACGGATCTGTTCCTTGAAGTTTTCGAGAATATGAGGCTTGATGGTGGAATTGTTTGGTGTTCTGCTGACCGGTCCTCTTCCCTTGTCGTCTGAAATCCATTCTATGTAGGAAATGTTTGACGGAACGGTGGAGGCTACCGGGTTGCTGTCCAGCACCTGAATGAAAGAGATGATGTCTTCATGGGACTTGCTTTCCATGAAGTCGTAGATGGTGGCGCTCTGAGCGGTGATCATGCTTTCCGCATGGGAAGTATTAACCCTGTTGGTTCCGTAATAGGCAAGATATACGGCCAGAACAATACATACCAGATAAAGAACTACGCCTATAATGAACTGACGTGAAAATGGAAGATTTATATAGCGCATAAGATATCTCTAACGATGTTTAGCCACAGACTGAGGGGATAAAAAAAGACCCGGTCTTACCGGGTCTTTCGTATAAATCAAATCCTCGGCAACATCTACTACAATATCACAATATTGTATATGTTGCCCTGTTCTGTATTAAATTATGCTGAGTACTCTGCACTATTCTTAATGGTTACCCAGTTTAATTCGATTCTGTCTTCGAGTTCCTGAGGTTTTGCAATCATGTAACCCTGGATTGCGTCAACGTACAGAGCTTCAACCTGCTGACGCTGAGCAATGCTTTCGATACCTTCGGCTACGATTACACAGCCCTGACGGTGAGAAACTTCGATAAGCATGCGAACGAACTGCTGAGCGGTGTTGTCCTTGTCGAATGACTGGCAGATGTTCGGATCGATCTTGATGTAGTTAGGCTTGAGTTCTCTGAACAGTCTGAATGAGTCAAGACCCTTGCCGAAGTGGCTGATACTGGTTGAGGCACCGGTTCTGTGGATGATGCCGAACAGTCTTTCAGCAGCCATGTTGTTGCTTTCGAGAAGAGCTTCGTCGATTTCGAATACGAGACCTTCAGCAATGTCTGAATTGCGGATTAAGGTTCTTTCCAGCCAGAGGAGGAATGAAGTGCTTAACAGAGCATTTGATGAAAGGTTGATACCGAATCTCATGTCGGTCTGGTTGATCAGACGGTACTTGGAGATGATGGCATCGATAATCATTTCTTCAAGCTTAACCAGAAGTTCATGACGCTGTGCAGCTGCCAGAACGATTTCGGTTGAAAGCTTTTCGCCGGCTTCGGTAGTGAAGTGAGCATAGATTTCAACATAAGGCTTGATTGAAATGTTCATGCTCTTGATTGGCTGATAGTAGAGGGAAATGCTGCGGTGATCGATGATTTCCTTGATGGTCTTCAGCCAGTGCATTTCACCCTGGAAGTAGTTGTCGGTGTTTTCGGTCTGGATGGCGTAGCCGTTGCATGCAGAAGTCTGTGCTCTTGCAAGGGCAAGGTCTGCTCTTGACATGATGTCGGCCTTCTGTTCCTTAGGACCGAAGAAGGTGAAACCGCCGTAGCATACGTTGGTCAGATCGTAGTTCTTCTGGAATTCGTTAACCTGAAGCTTGAGGGCACCGTAGATGGCTTCAATAACCTTTTCGTCTCCCTTTGGAACGAGGATGGCGATATCGGTACCTGAAATCCTGTAGGCGTTGGTGCCCGGGAAGCGCTTGATTGAATCCTTGATCATGTCAGCGAGATCGTGGATGTACTTGTCACCCATCTGGTAACCGCGTTCTGAGTTGATGAAGTTGATTTCAGATGCTCTGAAGATACCGAGAATTGACTTTTCTCTAGAAGCAACCTTACCTAAAAGACCTTCGAAAGCGTTGTTGAAGGTGGTGCGGTTGTAGAGGTTGGTCATAGGATCCATTGCAGCTGCGTTGGCGAGATGTTCGATCTTTTTCTTGGCTTCAGCGATTTCCTTTTCGTTCTGAGTGTCGTTTCTGGTAAGTTCGCGTGAAAGATCTTCAAAAGGAAGGTCGTCATATCTCTTGCTGAGAATTGAGTTCTTGATGAAGATTGCGTACTTGTAGTTGGCGATGAGGAACAGCTGAGCTGTTACGAGAGCCGCGATAACGATTAACACGATAAGGGTTACAACCTTGATGAGGAAAGAGTTGTAGATTTCGCTTGAATCGATACCGAACTGTACGCTGGTGTTGCCGATCTGGAATTCGTCCTGGGTCTTGAACACCTTGTCAAAAATGCTGGAAGTGTCAGTGTTTGAATTGTAAACCTGTGTGTTGCTTACATAAACATTGAGAGAAGCTAGCTCCAGAGTCGGAATGGCGTTGTTGCCCACGTCAGAGGTAAAGTTACTCCAATCGTAAGCACCCATGAGAACGTTCTTTGTTTTGGCAAGTTCGTTTGAACACTCTCTGCTGGTTGTGTAAAAAGCTATACCGATACCGACCAGGCACAACAATACTGCAACAATTATGCACTTGGTCATGGCACTAATTGATTTAGACATGAAGTCTGCTCCTTGATTTCCACTGTGATGATTTAACTAATTTTCAGACAGAACCACGCGGATCCGGTATTCGTTAATCATTATTTTATTATTTTTATAGTCGATTATTACTGTCACACATGCAGGGCTTTATTTTTCTAAAGCCAAAAATAACGAATTCGGAATATCTCACGGGGTGATGTATGATATTTAACAAAATTATAACATATAAATAGTGACATACAAAACAAAATTGTTTATTTTTTAACAAGTTTTTTTAACGGATTTTTATGACAGGCTATAAGAAATATATTGATATTTAGTCAATTAAGCGTATTTTATAAGTTTTGATAATACAAATATATTAAAAATGTTGTATAAGTGTAATTTTTGAAGATGTATAAAAATTGTTAAAGAACTCAGACATTTTTTACGTCGTTTTTGTGATCGGAATGCGGATTGTTATATGATTTTCTGCATTTTTACAAGACTGTTTTGTGTGAAATTGCGACGGATTAAGGCTTTGACGGCTTTCTGAGGGGAAAATTCATGCTGTTCTGACCGTGAAGGAATTCAGATGCCGGGATTTTTTACTGTCTGAAACCATACTCTGATGTCAGGTAACATTTCCTGATGTTCGGAAGGAACGTCTGATGCTTTGGGATTGATCGTGTTACGTGCCTTACAGAACCATGAGAACCATACACTGGAGATGCTGAAGTTTTCGGTTAAATGGAGAGAGGGAAGGTTATATCATTCATCCTATATATATGTATATTAAGGAAAAGGAAGATGCTTATGCCGGTTTACAGACTGAAGGCTGAAAACCGAAATGATGCATCGGGGAGTGAGTTAAATAAGTAAAAAATAAAAATAATGAAGCAGTGACTTCGGAAAACTTAAGATTCAAAGGAATAAATGAATTAAAAGACGGAAAAGAATAAAAAATAAATCTCTGACTTGGTCTGTATTAAAGTAAGGATTGATTGAGAGAGGTTAGAGATTTAATGGCTCCTCCTGCTGGACTTGAACCAGCGACATACGGATTAACAGTCCGCCGTTCTACCGACTGAACTAAGGAGGAACTTCATTAAAAAAGATGTAAGTAAATTGTCTGGCTCCTCCTGCTGGACTTGAACCAGCGACATACGGATTAACAGTCCGCCGTTCTACCGACTGAACTAAGGAGGAACTTTATTTTTGTCAGCTTTGCTTTTCGTTAGTTCGTTAAGCACTGCCAACGCTGTGCATGATATGGGTTTTGCCAGGTTATGTCAACAATATTTTTTAAAAAAGTTCAAAAATATGTTTGTTTGCGTGTATTTTAAGCAAAAACGGATGTTTTGCTTAAAATACGTACGGAAAGAAAGTTTTCCTCGTGAAAGACGTGTTTTTCAGTGCAGAAGGATTGCTGTGTCTTCGGGCTTTCCTGCTTTTTCAGAAAAATCTTTCGGATGGTTCTTTTTTATGGGAGAAGAGACTTAAGCGTTATTAAGATGAATAAACACCGTCAAGGTGTTAGAATGTTTTCAGTGATTAAAGCCGTACTGGAATTCTGTATATGTCCTTATATGATGAATCTGAAAAATCAAAAGTGTTTGAACTTAAATCCGAATACCAGCCTTCAGGGGATCAGCCTGAGGCAATTGAAAAGCTGGTTGCCGGAGTGGAAGAGGGAAAAAAGGCTCAGACTCTTTTAGGTGTTACCGGTTCCGGTAAAACCTTCACCATGGCCAACGTGATAGCAAGGCTGAACCGTCCGACCATGATTATGGCCCATAACAAGACACTGGCAGCCCAGCTCTACGGGGAAATGAGGGAGTTCTTTCCCAACAATGCCGTGGAGTACTTCGTATCATATTACGACTATTATCAGCCTGAAGCGTATATTCCGAGTTCCGATACATATATAGAGAAGGATGCCAAGGTAAACGATCACATAGAACAGATGCGCCTCAGCGCCACCAAGGCTCTGCTTGAAAGAAGGGACGTGATTATCGTGGCCTCCGTGAGCGCCATCTACGGTCTGGGTTCTCCTGACAGTTATCTCAAGATGATGCTTCACCTTTCCGTCGGTGAGGAAATCTCTCAGACAAAGATAGTGAGAAGACTTGCTGAACTGCAGTATTCCCGTAATGAAATAGACTTTTCGCGCGCAACCTTCAGAGTGAGAGGGGACGTTATCGACGTGTTCCCTGCGGAATCCGATGATTTTGCGGTGCGTATAGAGCTTTTTGACGATGAAATCGAAGCGCTGAGCATTTTCGAGCCTCTTACCGGAAGACAGATAAGAAAGGTTCAGAGAATCACCATATATCCGAAAACCCATTACGTTACCCCGAAATCAGTTCTGCAGAATGCCATCAGTCAGATAAAGGATGATCTGCAGATAAGAAAGCAGGAGCTTCTTGCCGAAAGAAAGCTGGTGGAAGATCAGCGTCTTACCGAAAGAACCACCTGCGATATCGAAATGATGAATGAACTCGGCTACTGTTCCGGTATTGAAAACTATTCAAGATATCTGTCCGGCAGGGCACCGGGTGAAGCTCCTCCGTGTCTTTTCGATTACCTGCCGAAGGACGGACTGCTCATTATCGATGAGTCGCATGTAACCGTGCCTCAGATAGGAGCCATGTACAAGGGGGACCGTTCACGAAAGGAAACTCTGGTGAACTTCGGCTTCCGTCTGCCTTCGGCTCTTGACAACAGACCGCTCAAATTCAATGAGTTTCATAAAATGCAGCCTCAGACCATCTACGTGTCCGCAACTCCGAACAGCTATGAAATCGAGGAAAGCGGCGGGAAGGTCGTGGAACAGATTGTAAGACCTACGGGACTTCTGGATCCGTGTCTTGAGGTGAGACCTGTAGCCTTCCAGGTCGAAGACGTCATGAGTGAAATCAGAACAAGGGCTCAGAAAAACGAGCGTGTGCTGGTAACCACTCTTACCAAGAAAATGGCCGAGGATCTTACGGACTATCTGGATGAACACGGAATAAGAGTGAGATATCTGCATTCGGACATTGATACCGTGGAACGCGTGGAAATCATCAGAGACCTGCGTCTCGGCAAGTTTGACGCCCTGGTGGGTATCAATCTTTTGAGGGAAGGTCTGGACATGCCTGAGGTTTCTCTGGTAGCCATTCTTGATGCCGACAAGGAGGGCTTCCTGCGTTCAACCCGTTCTCTGATTCAGACCATCGGGCGTGCCGCCAGAAATCTGCACGGCAAGGCCATCCTCTATGCCGATCACGTAAGTGATTCCATGAAGGCCGCCATCAGTGAAACCATGCGCCGACGTCAGAAGCAGGAGGACTACAACAGAGAACACGGCATTGAACCAAAGGCCATCAGCAAGAAGATTGTCGACATCATGATGCTCGGTGATGAGGCCAGGGACAACATGGCGGGGGCTCAGCTTCTTAACGGCGCCAGTGAGCAGTTTGACGTTTCGTCAATAAACGATGCTGCCGCGCTGGTTAAGCTTATGGATGAAATGCAGGTCAGCATGCGCGAGGCTGCCAAAGCCCTGAAATTTGAGGAGGCCATGGTGCTCCGCGACAGAATAAAGGAATGCGACAAACGCCTAAGAGAGCTGGAATAACATGGTTTTCAGTCCGAATACCCGGTAATGAAAAATCACGGAAACATCATCTGAAATGTTCAGATTACCTACGCTAGTTCTAGGTTTAGATTTTTTCAACTGATTTTTGGCTGAACTGCTGAGGCCTTAAAATATTTTCAGTAAAAAAGTATGACAGCTTGAATAGGCAGAGTACCGAGAGTAAACTATCGATATTTTTAAATACATGAAGCTTTGAACTTCGGAATTTTTAATCATTATTTGTGTACTTTAGATTGGAACATAAGACAAATGAACTACTGTAAATATATACCAATAGATGTTTTGAACGGCAGGGGAACCAGATGTACTTTATTTGTTGCCGGCTGCGAACATCACTGCAAGGGCTGCTACAACCAGTCTACTTGGAATGTAAATGCAGGGTTCCCGTTTACCCAGGATCTCAGCGATACAATCATTGCGGATCTGAATGACACCAGAGTTAAAAGAAGAGGTCTCAGTCTGTCAGGCGGTGATCCGCTGCTTCCGGCAAATCTTCCTGCCGTAAAGGCTCTGTGTGAACGCGTACGCGCCGAATGTTCTCCTGATAAGGACATCTGGCTGTGGACCGGTTACGTGTACAGTGAACTTACTCCGGAACAGATGGAGGTGGTGGAACTCATCGACGTACTGATCGACGGCAAGTTTGTTCTTGAACTCAAGGATCCTTCACTGGCTTTCCGCGGAAGCAGCAATCAGGTGATTCACAAGTTCAATCGTGCTCAGGCCTACTGGAAGACCGGTAAAGGCCAGTAGAAGACGTTTGGAAGGAGACATCTGCTGCTCCCTTCATTCGAGTTTTCAGTCTCTGACACAATAAATAAGGAAGGTCATGATTTCAAATCATGACCTTCCTTTCATTTAAGTTATGCGGAAACGTTAAACGTTAGCGGATAATCTTTGCTTCAGCATCCTTCAGGGCATCCTGAACTGAAGCTCTGCCGGTGGTGGCATTGATGATGGCAAAATGCAGGGCTCCCCAGTAACGTGACATTTCATATACGTTAGGCATAAGGTCACCGTTTGCCGCAATGCGCATCAGCACCGCAATCTTGGGATCTGCTTCCTGCTTCTTTTCAAAAGACTTGAGAGCAGCAACACCGATAGGGCGGTCATTGTTCATTTCCTTATATCCCTTGTCGGTTAACAGGTAGTCGAGAATGAACTTCTTGGCAAGATCCTTCTTCTGTGAATTCACGTTCAGGGTCATGCCGAGTACGCCGACAAGAGGCTTACCCTGTTTGCCGAGGAGAGCCGGAATAGGATTTACGGAGAAATTGATGTTCTTGTAGTTTGCCCATCCCCATGCACCGTCGATGATGCAGGCTACTTCGCCTTCGGTAAACTTCTTTGTCATGATGTCGTAGGTTGCGCCCTTCATCATGTGATCATAAATGATGAGTTCAACCAGATATCTTAAACCGATCTGGGTACCCTGATTGTTAACACCGGTAACCTTGGTATTGTAGACACCTCTGGTATCCTTCCTGAAGGCATAACCGCCGTTTGCGGAGAAGAGCGGATATGAGAAGTAAGGAGTTCTGTAATCCCAGAGGATGGCTCTCTTGTCCTGCTTTTTCAGGTTATCGTCGAGAGCGATGATTTCTTCAAAGGTCTTTGGAGCCTTCGGGGCCAGTTTTTTATTGCACACTAAAGCAGTGGATTCGAGAGACACTGGGTAACCGTAGAACTTGCCGTTTACCAGCATGCCTTCCCAGGCTTTGTCATAGAATCTGCTGTATTCTTCCTTTGAAGGAGTTATTTCCTCGATAAGTCCCTTGCTTACAAGTTCGCCGTACTGGTCATGAGCCCAGACGTAAATGTCTGGACCGCTGCCCATAGAGGCATACTGAATAAAACGAACGCCTACGTCATCAGGATGGGCAACAACTACCTTGATGCCGGTATCCTTTTCGAAGGTTTCGCCAACCTTGCTGATGCCGTTGTAAGCCTTGTCGCCGTTAATCCAGATAACCAGACGGTTTTCGTCTGATCCTGTGTCGGCGATATTCTGTGTTTCTTCTGCCGGAACAGTCTGAGACAGCCCGAGAACTGAAATTCCTACAGCCAGATTTAAGATAAATTTCTTCATTATTACGACCTTTAATATCCAGTGCTTAAACAAGATTTTCACTATGGTTTTTTATAAGATTTATTGTTTGCAGCCAAGCGGGAGTGAATATATCACACTTTGATGAAAATATTATCATAATATGGAAAAAATATCATATTCATAAAAAGATAACAGATAAAACATCTCAAAATGTGTGTTATCTGTATATTCAATTTAATATAATTAACAGATGTATATATGTTGTTAATATAATGTTTTAAAAAGATCTTGTTAAAACCGAAGGGGATTAATGAGAAGTACGAGAAAAAATACGATAGATAGTTCAAATAAATATTGTACTATTGTTGCATAATATTTACATAGTATGTATAATTAATATATGTTATTATGATAATTGAAAATGACTCTGTAGTATTACACATAAGTCTTTTCTCGTAAACTCATGTCTTGGTATTATGTAAATACTATGGGGTGATGTCAAAGGGACAGCTCTTTCAGTATGGATGAATTCGTTAATTTGTTTTCTATTTTGTACCTAGAAGATATCGGCCTTTACCAATGTTAAGAAGTCAATGAATCTTAGGTATATAAAAAGAATTTTAATGTTTAGAATATCAAATTTGATTTTTGCTTCAAAAATATAATATTTAGGTTTCTAAAGATTTAGAGAATGCTTATAATCAAAATAAGACGTTTGTTAAGTTTGACTATGTATTAAAGTTTAGATATGAAAGGCGATTATATGACAGTCTCTTATAACAGCGTGTACGCAACGTATGCGTGTAAGCAAATAGGGTTATTTAAAATTGAAGCTCACTGTGCTACTACCACAGTGAGTTTTTAAGATTTATTGGATTAGTCCTCGGAAGCTGTTTCAGCCTTACGCAGGTCTTCCAGATTATTTGACCTGCAGTCTGCGGGAACCTTGTCTGACCACGGCAGAAGATGACTCATGTTGCTGAGTACGTTCTTCGGTCTTACCGAACTGATTTCCGTAAGAAGCCAT
>NZ_JNKD01000053.1:0-20958 GCF_000701925.1 Ruminobacter sp. RM87
GCGGGTTCGAGCCCCGTCCGTTCCGCCACTAATTCAGAGGACCGACTTTTACAGTCGGTTTTTTTGTTTCTACTGTATAGCTTTTATTTTCTGGGTTAAGTATATTCTTAGTTATTTCTTTATCTGATTTTTCGATATCATCTCTGCTTGTGTTAATCGTTTATGAATGAGCCGGGCAACCCATTTTGCTGAATTTTTGTGCCTTCTGCCATTCATTCTTTTCACGCAGCCAGTATTCTTAAAAAGATGAGTTGCTTTCTTATTATTATGTATTATGATATCTCTATATGTATTTATGCACACAGTTCTATGCGTTTTGCGTAAGGTCTTTTTATTAAATGAGTTAAGCTGTTTTGTAATTTGCTAAAGCTTTATTTTTCAGGTCTTTTGAGCGGTTTTAAGGATCGTTGTCTGTTACTATCAAATTTTGGGTTATATATAATAATCATAATCTGTTGAGTGCATTAAAGATATGTATGTGCGTATAAAAATTCGTTCTATACGGATTATTAAAAAAATTATTCAAATCAAGATAATAACATTATATAACAATATATTTTATAAATTTATAATTATAACCTACCAAAAAAACTTGGAATATGTACATTTTTTATGGTTTTGTCTATATTACTAAGTGATTTAACTCGGTAAATACAATTAAAAAATATACGTGTTTTGATTCTGACAATATAATTTAAAAATGGAAAAAATAAGATTTTTATTTTTTTTATTTGCAAAAACCTTTTAAATTGATCCATAATAGTACACACTACATCTATATTAATAAATCTTAATTTACTTATTATTATTTATTATTTTTGTAATTGCATTAAATTGTAATTTGTAAATTATTATAATACGCACAATAAATCAATGGAAAATACTATGAACCCAATTAATGCTAACGGTAAGTCAGCAAAGACCTCTTCTAAAGGTGTAGCCAATGCACTGAAAAAACAGGTTATTGCTAAACCAGGTACAAATAAATGGAATCAGGAACGACGATTGGAGTTTATTGATTACCGTTTATGTTGGAGTGGACATATCAATCGTTCCGATCTTGTTGAATTCTTTGGAATTTCTATTCCTCAGTCTTCGTTAGACTTAGCCAAATACACTGAAATGGCACCTCATAATCTTGAGTATGACCGTCACCAGAAAGTATATATTAAAACTGCGAAATACAGACCTTTATATAATATCTGCAGTGCAACTTCCTATCTGAATGACTTGTATATGAATGCTCAGGGTATTCTCCATGATACAAGCAACTATCTTTTACAGACTCCAAGTGTCGCATGTTTTGTTCCGCCGAAGCGTACTGTGGACTTTGAGATTCTTACCACTATTGTTTACTGTATTTTAAATAAGAATTCCTTAAGAATTACTTATCAGTCAATGAGTAGGATCGAAGCTACATCACGCATCATTTCTCCACATGCATTAGGTTTTGACGGAATCAGATGGCATGTTCGTGCATACTGCCATGAAAAGCATGATTTCAGAGATTTTGTTCTGTCACGTATTTTATCCGTAGGTAAGATGGATTCTTCCAATATCGATCCTAATGAAGATATGAGATGGAACTTTGTGGTTTCTCTTCATATTATTCCAAATCCTAACCTGTCAGAAAGTCAGAGAAAGGCTATTGAGCTTGACTATGGCATGGAAAACGGTGAAGTTGTGTATAAGTGTCGTCAGGCTCTTCTGTTCTATACATTAAGAACTCTTCGTTTAAGTCCTGATGATGCTGAATCTGACAATAATCAGATTGTATTAAAGAATAAGAATGAAATTTTTGTTCTTCTTAATATGTAACTGAACCTGTTAGATATATTTATTTTAAATTATCATTTTGTGATAAAATTAAACCGCACTTAAGTGCGGTTTTTGTTTTTACGGAGTTGCTATGACAGAAGGTTCAAATCAGGTTAATGATAAACCATTCAAGTCTGATAAGACTAAACTTGGTTATATAAATTTAGCCAACCCTGTACATTTGCTCGCAACTGCTTTCGGATTAAGCTTAAAGGCATCAAGACCGGGAACCATCACATCGCTTGCCTCTGTTCCTCTCTGTATTGTTTTTGTTAGTCTTGACTGGTATATAAAATTCCCTTTACTTGTTCTGATGATACTGATATCAGTGTATATATGTACCAGCCTGATAAAACTCATTGGAATGACCAATAAACACAGAATTGTTTTTGATGATTTTGTGGGTATGCTGGTAACCTGTTGCTGTCTAACCGAATGGTACTATGTAGTCATCGCTTTTTTTACTTTCAGATTTGTGGATATGTTAAAGCCATGGCCCATATCTTTGATGTTCAGGCATTTACCTGAAGGTCTTTGCATAGCTATTGATGACGTGATTATCGGAATCTATTCACTGTTGATTTTAATGACCCTGCAATACGTTATTTTTGAGCCGATGATGTCTCTTTAGTAAGAATTTTTTAGTTGGACAGACCTGCTTTCCTATGCTGAGAAGCCGGTCTGTTGCACTGAGGTTCTGTGTTTTTATCTGTTCATTGGTATATCATTGCAGATATTATAGGCGGCATTGTTTTTCGGATTAAATGGCGTCTTTACGACTAGAGCCTCTTCAAAGAATTTCATGGCCCCGTCTATGTCAAAATTGCGATACCCGTATTGAATGCACTTCAGCTCTTTGCTCAGGTATTTGTCATATTTATCGTATTCAAGGTTGCTGATTTTTGAAGCCATTTCTTCTTCATTAAGTTTAGGTGATTCCAGTATGGTTTTAACTATCTGTTTATATGTAATTGTGGACAACCCCGGAAGCAGAATGTAACTGTCAATTTTTTTTGCCTGTATCTTATAATGTTTCAGGATCTGGACAATGGTATTCATGATTTTGTCTCCCTTCCAAGGGAAAATATACAGACCGTCAAGTCCCATTACATATCTGTTATCTTTCAGTCCGAGTTCTTTGAACATTTCCCTTCCCTCAATAAAATGTTTGGCTGCGGTTTTATTCAGATAGGATGGAATTTCAGTTCCGCAGTACAGTTCAAACATTTTTTCCCTGACTCCGTCATGAATTCTGCTCGGTCTTCCGTCCATAATAATAGGATTTGCCTTTTCCTTGTACGGTTTTACTGAAATCTGTCTCTTTTCACTGTTAAAGAAGATTACCTGCCATCCTTTGCCTGCAAAGAGGAAAGAGTCTCCAAGACTCAAAGGCTGATTCAACGGGACAGTACCGATGGTGGAACCGTTAAAGTCAATGGTATATTCTTCCTGGACCTTGAATGAGCTGTAGAAACTGAATTTTGACACAACTTTTTCCCCGGTAAGTCCCAGGGTCAGGTCTCCGTCTCTCATTTGGGTAATAAGATCATTCTCGCCTAATGATCTAAGAATCTGGGCAAATATTTTTGAGGAAACAAGTGAAAAAGGACCTGACTGACAGAGAAGCTTCCAGAGGCTAATTGCTTTAATGCTTCCAACTTCAGCAATTACGCTCAATATCTGCTGAATGAGAGTTGACATTGCGTACTCATGAATTGCCGGCGGTTCATACCAGTTGTTCAGCATAAGTTCCAGCAGAGAAGTTGATAGAAAGGTTTCATCTCTCAGCCGGCATCCAAGAGGATTTGATGAGTCTGATGCAGGACTCAGCTCTGATATGAAAAGACGCAGAATCGCTGCACGGTCTCTTCTTCCGGAACGTCCGATTCTCTGTCTTAAACCGGCAACTGATGACGGAGCATCAACCTGAGCAATGGAGACAACATCTCCTATGTCAATACCAAGTTCAAGCGTCTGTGTACAGATGGCGGTCGTCGGGAGATCAGCTGTTTTAAGACGGTTTTCAAGTCTTTCTCTTAAATCCTTGGACAGTGAACTGTGATGAGGGAAAAATTCAACGGGCAGATTGTTGTCGGTGGATATCTTGTCCATTATGGTTGCCAGATACTCTGTTTTGCCACGGCTGTTTGCGAAAACCAGATTGGTTGTTCCTCTGAGAAGTTTAAACAGATCGGCAGCAACATTGTCATAATGATACGGTTTTTCTGAATCCTTCTGTTCATGATCGTTACTGTATCTGTCATAACCTCTGAGCTGCAGCAGAAGAGTCTTGTTGCCTGATTTGCTTTCAATTATACGTGGTGCTGAGTTCGGGGCAGAGCGTAACCATCTGCCTGCTGATTCAATATTGTTCAGGGTGGCACTGAGAGCTATTCTGATGATTCTTTTTTTCAGAATAACTTCAAGTCTGTGCATCTGACTTAAAAGCTGATAACCTCGTTCAACACCGATAAAGGCATGAAATTCATCAATGATGATGTAACGTAGATTCTTCAGATATTTACGATACCATGTTGAATAGTTTATCAGAAGAGATTCAAGTGACTCCGGAGTGATCAGCAGAATACCTGATGGATTCTGTATCGTCTTGGCTTTTACATGAGTGTTGATATCTCCATGCCATGGAGTTACCTTTATGCCTACGAAGTCGCCCATTGCCTCGATACGTTTGAACTGATCGTTAATTAATGCCTTTAACGGACTTATGTAAATTGCGGCTATGCCTTCAGGATTATCATTGAGTATTGACGTGCAGACCGGAAGGAATGCGGCTTCAGTCTTACCACTGGCAGTAGCAGCGCTTATGATTACGTCAGATTTGTTTTCAAGTATGCATGGAATGGCCTGTTCCTGTATTTCATTCAGCTGTTTCCAGCCTAAATGGTGAAGGTATCTGACGATCAGTGGGTTTAGCATATCTGAGTTTGATTTCTGAGTCATAATAATCTACAGGGTATCTCTTATCTATTTTCAGGGCAGAATGCAGATTTCACGGGCTGGTATCTGTCCCGGCAGGAATTATGTGAAAGTCCGGCGGTTAATAATATTTAATTGTAACACTGTAATTTTAAGGTGTTAACATCGTGAATAAACAAACAGGGATAAACCTGTCTGCTCTGACATTTATCATACAGACATGAGTCTATCCCTGTTAACCGTATAAGTATGAACTATAGTTTGAAGCTTACCAGTTCATCATCATTATCGTTCTGTTCGTTCTGCTCTTCGTTATTACTGTCTGAAGCTACATCAAAACCAAGCATGGATTCATCTTCTTCCTTGTTTATGTTGATGTCTTTTAGAAGTTCAGCCCATTTCAGTTCAGGATTCTGTTCCAGAATGGAAAGCAGATCAACAAACGCTTTAATCGTGTTTCTAGGTGTCTTGAAATACGCTTCACCTATACGTGATGAGCAGTGAATAAGAAACTTTGAAAGAGCTTCATCCGGAACCAGGTAATTATCTTCGTTATAGTAGGCGAAAATGTTTCGAATGTTGTGCAGCAGTACATACAGTTCTTCCGGAGTCAGATTGTTAAGGCGCATAACCGGACCGCTTAAATCATTTACTCCGGCTGCTTTTGCAAATACGTTGCCTGCAAGTCTTGAATGAAGCGCTTCATAGCTGTAAAGCCCTTTTCTAGGATCTTCCAGAAAATCGACGGTGCCCCCCATGATGAAGCCTAAGCCTCTGACATTTCCCTGAAGACAGTCATTGATTATTCTCAGTATCTGTTCGTAGTTTGCCTCACGGGAACGCAGATTGTGGATTTTATAAAGATTTACCATTTCATCCATCAGAATAAGTAATCCCTTATACCCTGCAATCTGGACGAAAACACTGAACAGTTTATAAAAATCATAAACGGAAGAGTCGTCAATAATGGTTCTTACTCCCAGATCCTGACGTGCCTCGATTCTGCTGTGATATTCACCGCGCAGCCATTTATTTGCACAGTCTATAAGAGCATTCTTACCTTCATTGAACCCCTTCCAGTAGGACATGATCACAAGTGTGAAATCAAATCCTCCTACCATGTCATTAAGAGGTTTAAGCAGCTTTTTGATAACTTCTGAGCATTCTGTACCGGTTTCTTCAGCTTCGGTTCTTGCCAGGGTAATGAACTTTTCTACAACTGAATTCAGTGCATTTCCATCAGGTTTGGCCCTGGTTGACATGTTGCGGCTTAATTCCTGATAAAGATTGAGAGCCTGACCTTTTGAGGACTGCAGACGTCTGTCTGGAGACAGATCCGCATTCATGGTTACAAGTCCCTTTTCATGGGCAATGCTGCGTACTAACTGAAGAAAGAAGCTTTTACCGGCACCGAAGTCTCCGATAACAAGTCTGAATGTGCTTCCTTCATTGGCTACAAGATCCAGATCATGAATCATTGATTCTATTTCTTTTACTCGGCCAACCTGAATAAACTGCAGGCCGGTACGGGGAGTTACGCCTGAACGTAATGACTGAATAATGGATTCTCTTTCACGAGGTCTCAGTTTTACTGCCATTTATGTATTGTCCTGTTATATTTCCCAATCGATCGTTTCATTATATCCCAGGCGTATGTTTTGTGCATTAAAATTTAGGTAAGGCAGGCTAGATACAGGCGTCCTGCTTTTCATTTTTCACCTTTGCTCAAAAAAGAGAACCCCGTTACATGGATTATTCAGTAACGGGGTTCTCTTTTTAAATGAATTACGTTTTGAAACGTAACCGGTAAATTAGCTTAAGCTGTATTTCTTGAGCTTCTTGCGAAGGGTGCCGCGGTTGATGCCCATCATTTTGGCAGCCTTGGTCTGGTTACCATGAACAAACTGCATAACGCGATCGAGTAAAGGACGTTCAACTTCGCTTAATACGATTTCATATAAGTCAGTAGTGTCTGCATTTTCAGGATTGTTAAGGAAGTTGTTTACTGAAGTTAATACTGATTCATATAAAGGTTTCTGAGGTGCAGCCTGAACTTCTTCTGAAGTCATGGTTCTCTGAGGATTCATTTTATTATTAATATTCAACATTTCAAACCTTGCAACGATAATATAAAACTACTGCAGACGTGAAGTGGTATTCACATAAGTGGTTGTCTGCAGGACGGGTTAAAATCATATAAACTGACGAGCGCATATATTATTATTTTTTAAACAAATTTTAAAGTGTATTTTGCAATTCCGACCGCAAATTTATAAAAAAAATAACTTGAAATTTTTAAATTTGTTTTTTCTTTCCTGTAATGCGACACCATTCTTCCTTGAATACAGGTTCATCAAGATCAAACCACTGACTGTATATTTCCATCAGTTCCTGACACTGGTTTTCTATGATGCCGCTGATGGCAAACAGTCCGCCAGGATTAACCATTGATGCGATTGATGGAGCCAGTTCCCTTAACGGGCCTGCAAGAATATTGGCTACCAGAAAATCGGCTTTAAGTCCTTCAGGCTGTTCGGCAGGAAGATAGAGTTCCAGTCTGTCTTTAACTCCGTTTCTGAGGGCATTTTCATTACTTGCTTCAATAGCCTGAGGGTCAATGTCGATACCTATGGCCTTGCCGGCTCCCAGTTTAAGAGCGCTTACGGCCAGAATGCCCGAGCCGCAACCGAAGTCAATAATTGTCTGATCTTTGAGATTAAGGCTGTCAAGCCATGACAGACAGAGGAATGTGGTAGGGTGGGTACCTGTACCGAAGGCAAGTCCAGGATCCAGCATAACGTTTACTGCCGACGGATCGGGAATGTCGCACCAGCTCGGACAGATCCACAGACGTTCACCGCATTTTATAGGGTGGAAGTTATCCATCCATTCACGAACCCAGTCCTTGTCTTCAAGCTGTTCCACCTTGTAGGTTATCTTGTCACCGAAATGTTCATAGAAGAAGTCGATGATGCGTTTGGTATCAGTATCAGCGTCAAACAGGCCGATTACGGTTGTATTGGTCCACAGCTTTGTTTCCCCCGGAAGCGGTTCATATACGGGATTATCTATGGTGTCCATATAGGTTACGCTGGCAGCTCCGAAGCCAGACAGCATGCCTGCGATTTTTTCAGCCTTTTTATCGGTAGTTCCCAGTTTAATTTGAATCCATGGCATTTATTTCTTCCTTACAGGTGTACAGATTCTTGAATTTGCTTTTTTCAATCGAATACGGCTCTATTTCATGATACTCACTTGTAATATCCGTCAGACAGTGAGAGGAGATATTTACAATATTGCCGTAAATGTCGGCCGCATTGTCACGTAACGTGTATGAAACGCAGTGGGCCAGACTGTCGCTGTATAAAGTGGCGGTACCATTGGCATTTAACTGTTCAAAATCAATAACAGACTGATCCTGTACCGTAAAGGTTATTGTAGAGTCATGCTTTGATACGTGAACGATATTGTCAAAGCCTCCTAGAGCCTTGATAATGGTAACTGTTTTAAGACTGTAGTCCTGTGTTCCGAGGTCTGACAGTATGTCGATTATAAGTGGTTTTACACGGATAATCTGACCTGTTTTCTGGGTGTAGCGCTGTTTTTCCTTAAGAACCGCGGTAGCGGTAAGATAATTGCAGGTGAAAATAAACAGGGCAAAGGCCAGAAACTTTATATCATAAATGTTTATCTGACTTATGTTTAAATTCGGATTGTAAAAAGCAGTGCTTATATTCTGCGGTTCAAAATGAATCTGATAACCAATGATGTAGTAGAAAACGCAGTTTATCAGATAAAGGCCGAACAGTGACGGTTGCATCCACAGTAGACAGAGCATCAGCATACTGATGCTGTAGCCGGTAGTTGAACTGGCCAGAGCCAGCAGAAAAAGCATCAGGTAATTAAGTCTTTTTCGTCTTGTCTGTGTGCGTGTTATCGCCAGAAAAAATGCCGGCAGACCGGTTGTGAACACAGCAGTGGTAGTGCTGTAGAAACTCTGGGATACACCTGTATCAACAATCAGATGGCGTATTTCCAGAATAAAGCTTCCGAAACCGAAAGTTTCACAGAACTGATAAATGATTCCGTATATGAATGAATAGCTGTCGTTGTATATATGACTCATATACAGGTTGTTGATGCCTGTCTGGATATTCTCGTAAAGAGATGATGAGGCAAAGCATAAGATACAGCACAGCACCATCAGTATCATGAAGGTTATTGTTCTGTTAAGAATTTTGGCCGTGAAGGTGATTTTTTTATGGCTTCTCGGATGCAGCAGGGCAGTTGCCAAAGGCCCGAGAAATGCGGCTACCAGTGATGAATAGGTATAATCAGGCTGAATCAGATGCAGTAATTTGTATATGAGAAAGAAAGACGTTACCGTTCCCGTTATCAGCCAGCCGCGGTTGGATGAAGGAATTATCATTGCCAGTCCGAGAGCAAAAACGCACGGGGCAATGGCTGTATACAGGTGACCGTTTCCGTTTGGCAACAGAAAATTATACCCTGTAAGCTGAGCCACAGTGCAGAATAGAATCGGCAGTATTAAAAACAGAGAACGATAATTTATTTCAACTTGCATTGATAAAAAACTGAAAAATATGACCTATATCATATATAATACCCAAAAAAGCGAGAATACACGAAATTTTTAGAAAATTATTTTAGTTATTATATAAATTGAGACATAAAATATATTAAAAGATTATATTATTATCTATTTATATGATATCTCTAATGTGATCAGTGTCGTACATTTTATAGCCATGCAGCACTGAAAAACGTTTTTTCTGTATTTTGAGAAATTTTCGTATTACGATATAGTTTTTCTTGTTCTGCATATGGGCCGCCATTAGTTATGAAAATTGTACACAGGGTTCCTGATACGGAGCTTCACAGTCTGCCTGACTGGAACCTGGATCCGGTATTGACACGTATATTATGGAGTCGCGGTGTAAAGAATCCGTCTGAAGCAGTCTATGATTTGAACAGGATTTTAAGTCCTTCACTTCACGGAATGTCGGAAGCAGTGAACATCCTGGCCGATGCCGTAGTTTCCCAGAATAAAATTATGATTGTGGGGGACTATGATGCGGACGGGGCTACAAGTACTGCTCTGGCAATGCGTTTTTTCAGGGATATAAATTACGGCGATGTCTCTTTTGAAATACCAAGCAGACAGGATGACGGTTATGGCCTGAACAGGTCTATCGTTCTGGCTGCCGCAGAAAGCAAAGTAAACGTGATTGTTACAGTTGATAACGGTATTTCGGCTAATGAAGCCGTATCTCTTGCCGTAAGTCTTGGGATAAAGGTTGTAATCACGGATCATCATATTCCAGGAGATATTATTCCTGACGCGCAGGCTATAGTTAATCCGCATCTGCAGACCTGTACCTTCCCTTCCAAGAATCTTGCCGGAGTAGGGGTTATTTTTTATGTGGTGGCCTCACTTAGAAGCGAACTTAATAAACGCGGTTATTTCAGCGAACGAAACCTAACCGTTCCCGTGGTGAGCAATTATCTTGATTTCGTGGCACTTGGTACCATAGCCGATATGGTTCCCATGGATTACAACAACCGCCTTATGGCTGATTACGGCATCAGACTCATCAGGGCCGGCAGAACCACCAGGGGACTAATGGAGCTTATAAGAATATGCGGTCTTAACTGCCAGAATTTTAAAGCTACGGATATCGTTTTTTCTCTCTGCCCGCGTATTAATGCAGCCGGTCGCATTGCAGACATGAGTTATGGTGTCAAATGTCTTCTTGCTGAACGGGAAGATGATGCCAAGGTCGGAGCAGGTCTGCTGCAGAGCTTTAATGTTGATCGCCGTAATATAGAGTCCGATATGATGAATACGGCTCTTACCCAGATAAGGCTGGAATATGACGGTAATCTTCCGGGAGCCCTTGTTTTATACAATTCATCATTTAATATCGGGGTAATGGGAATTGTGGCGGCAAAAATCAAGGATCTCACAGGACTTACTACCGTAATCATGGCTGATTCCCCGAATGATGAACTGCTTGTCGGTTCTGTGCGTGCCGTTGACGGTTACCATGTATGTGACGCACTGAAAAGAATTAATCAGGAGCATCCTGAAATATTTAAGGCCTTTGGTGGGCACAAAGGTGCGGCCGGTCTGACTATAAGAAGGGAATATCTGAACTTCTTCAAGGAACAGTTTATTCTGGATTCCAACCGCTACAGCAGTGAACGTACCGATGAGGTTATTGTAACCGATGGTGAACTTCCCAGCGGTTACTTCATTTCGGATTTCGCCAGAGTACTAGTGTTTGACCAGCCGTGGGGGGCGGAATTTTCATCTCCGCTGTTTGACGGTGTGTTTCAGCTTATCAGTCAGTACGTGGTTGGGGGAAAGCACCTGAATGTCAGATTGAGAATGGCTGATGGAACGGTTGTATCAGGTATGTATTACAATCATGACGTCAAGGTATGGCCTAATTACAGCGTAAAAAAGGTAAGAGCCGTATACGGTTTTGACATTCAGAAAAACAGCAGTGAGGCCGGAGTGAGGGTGATAATCAGAAATATGGAGCCGGCATAGAGTATTTTGTATCTTTCTTACAATGAAAAAGGGAATGTGCGGTACACATTCCCTTTAATGTTTTTTGGGGATAGGTTCCATTATGACTAAAAAGATATCATCAGGATCGGAATTACTCTCCGTCTTCTTTTTCAGCCTCTTCGACGGCCTCAAGGTTCGGTTTTAGTCCGGCTTTCATGCTGTCAGCCGCATGCATGGCTGCGCCGATGATTCCTGCTGTGTTCAGGGTGGTGGCCGTAACTACCCTGGTTCTTACGTCGATTTTTTCAGAAAACTTTTCAAAGCTTTTTGAAGCTCCGCCCCCTAAAATAATCAGATCCGGATTAAACAGAAATTCCAGACGATGCAGGTATTTGTTGAAACGCTTACCCCATTTTTTCCACGACAGATCATGTCGCTGTCTGGCTGAATCTGAACAGTAGTGTTCAGCAATGTCATCATTCAGAATCAGATGCCCGAGTTCAGTATTCGGGAAAAGCTGACCGTTTATGAAAATGGCTGAACCGAGACCTGTTCCTATGGTAATCATCATGACGACTCCGGGAACGTCCCTTCCTGCACCGAATTTGATTTCGGCAATACCGGCCGCATCGGCATCGTTCAGAACATAGCAGTCATTACCTGTTGTTTCCGTGAAGAGTTTTTCAGCGGGTGTATTGATCCATGTTTTGTCAATGTTTGCTGCAGTAAATGCTACACCGTGATGTACTGTTGCTGGGAAACCGCAACCTACTGGTCCGTGATAGTCAAATTTCGAAATCAGATCCTTCAGTGTTTTGGCCACAGCTTTAGGAGTGGCAGGCTGAGGAGTTTCAATACGAATTCTCTCACTTACAAGTTCACCCTTTTCTGTATCAACCAGTGCACCTTTGATTCCGGAACCGCCGATATCAACACCTAAAACAATCATGCCAGCCTCCTTTTTATAAGTCGGAAAACGGATAACTCTCCGTGATTAATATGATAATACACAGGGAGAGCCTTTTATGTAAATTCTGTTGTAAAACTTAAATTTGGTGTGAGTTTGTACAAATTTTGATTTACCGGGGCTGAAAATCACTGATCAGTCGTGATTGTTGCGAAGCAGAGTGAATGCATGTTCCAGATGTCTGAGAACCATGGTGCATTCACTTATTTCACGAAGCAGTCTGTCGGGCTCCGAATATTTTTCGCCGTCTGTATTTCCAGCAGTAATTTCTGCATGAAGCAGATTCATTCGTTTCAGTACGGAATTCCTTAAAATGACCAGACAGGATATGTATTCTGAGCTGCCTGTGTTTACTGCTGCAATAATGCAGTTGCGCATCATTTTGTAATAGCCTATTCGCAGTATCGGAGTGCCGGAAAAACTTTTTTTGAATTCTTCCGGAGTTAACGATAAAAGATGTGAAAGTTTTAAAAAATCCTGACTGAATCTTGATGAGAATTCAGGATCTGCCGTGATATCCGTTTTTTTGTTGAACGGACAGCACAGCTGACAGGTGTCACATCCGTAGATGCGGTTCTCAAGTCCGGACCACAATTCTTCCGGAATATAACCGCCGTATTCGATGGTAAGATATGAGATGCATTTTTCGATTCTGAATTTTTCAGGATTAAGGGCTCCGGTAGGGCAGCTGGAAAAGCACAGTCTGCATTTCTCCGGACATTCGAGGCTGTTTTTACCTGAATATAAACCGGATATGCAGTTATTACTGTTTTCGTCTGAGGCATCATTAAGAACTGTCGTAAAAAAAGGATAATCAGACTCCGTATTTTTTTCAGTATTCATGGTAATTATCTTTTTCGGATCAGGAAGGTTCAGGGTTGTGAGCAGTTCTCCGAGAAAAATCATGCTTCCGGCATTTTTCAGCCTGACAAGGTTGTTTCTTCCTTTTGCCATAAAGACTGAAGCCTTTGCGAAATGCTGTTCGTAGAAGGGAGCACTGTCAGTGATGGCTCTGAATCTTATGTCCGGAAAAGTATTTTTCAGCCAGTTTCCGAGTCGATCAAGACGCTGTTTGATAACCTTGTGATAATCGCGCCCTCTGGCATATGCGCTTATATATCCTGTATGAGGATCTGCAGGATAATCTGAACTGTGGTAGCTGAGAGATATGCTGATAACCGAGCGGGCACCTTCAAGAATCAGCCCCGGGTTGTTTCTTACCTCTTTGTTTCTGGTAAGGTATTCAAGATCTTCAGGAACACCATTACCGAATTTTTCTTCAAAAGACTTTTTACCGCCAATGGCATAATCAGTTGGTATAATATGAAGAGAAATGATTTGCAGTTCACTGCATTTCTGTTTCAGTTTTAACCAGAAATCACTTGTTAGATCCGGTAATTCGTTAGAGAGCTCGTTCATGACAGATTATTCCCTTACACATATACCCTTTACTGATACTTTAGCACAAACAGTGCTTGATTGTGCACAAATAAGAGCCGTGGAAAATATCTATCATACAGACAGCGGCTATGCCCTTATGCAGTATGCGGCAGATTCAATCTATCAGAAAATCAGGGAACTCAGACTTGCGAATGACAGACAGGTAGTGGTCTTTGTCGGTTCAGGTAACAACGGCGGTGACGGTTATGAAATAGCCGCAGCAATGCTGAAGGACGGTTTCAGTGATGTCTCTGTTATCAGGGTTGTGCCTCAGAAAGCTGGAATTGATGCCGTGCATGCACGTGATAATTATCTCGGATGCGGCGGACATGAAACGGATTTTGACAACCAGGAACTTGTCGACGGGAGGATACGTGACAATGCCGTAATTGTGGATTCAATGCTGGGTATTGGTATAACGGCTGTTGGAAGCAGTCAGAATTCGCAGAAAATCAGCAATGCGGTAAGACTAATAAACAGACTGAAATCCGAAAGAAAGCTTCTTGTTTTAAGCGTGGATATTCCCAGTCTTCTTAATGCGGATAACGGAATGCCTGTCGGGGGCGAGGCCGTAAAGGCTGATTATACCTATACCGTGTTTACATTTAAGACCGGAACAATAACTGGCAGGGCAAGGGATTTCTGCGGAAAGGTGTTTGCGGTCGGCAATACCCTGCCTGATTTCGAGAGCAATATAGTCGCAGCACGCAGGTCAGGGTCGGAAAAACATCTGGTAGCTTACGACGATATCCGCCCGTGGCTTCCGTTAAGAAGTAAATGTGCCCATAAGGGAAATTCGGGACGTGTTCTTCTTGTCGGAGGTTCATCCGGTATGACAGGTGCCCTGATTCTGTCATCTCTTGCTGCTTTAAGAACCGGAGCAGGTCTGATAACAGCTCTTGCCCTTTCAGGAGAACATCAGGCGTTTAATTCTGTCAATCCATGCATAATGACGGCCGGAACAGACAGTCTTGATGAGAAAATAAAGACTACAGGAGCTCTGCTGGTGGGGCCGGGAATGGGAAGAAATCAGAATGCGGAAAACGTCTTTAAAAAATGTATAATGAGTTCATCTTCCATGGTTATAGATGCGGATGGGCTGTATCATCTGCATAATTTGGGTTCTTGCGAATTCAACACTGTCCCGGTGCTCACTCCTCATGTCGGGGAGGCTGCATTATTATGTGACACTGATGCCTCAGCGATAGAATCCGACAGTGTCGGCTTTGCTCTCATGATTGCAGAAAAGTATAAGGCCGTGTGTGTACTGAAATCTGCTGCTACCGTGATAGCATCACCTGACGGAAAGGTTTATCTGACCGCCACCGGCTGTTCAGGAATGGCAAGCGGAGGAATGGGAGATCTGCTGTCCGGGATTATTACTTCACTTCTGGGGCAGGGGCTGGAGCCGGTTATTGCCGCCGTCGCCGGTGTGCTTATTCACGGTGAGGCCGGCAGGGCGGAAGCTCAGGAGGGTGGAAATATAGGCATGTGTGCCACTGATCTGCTTCCGCATATAAGACTGCTGGTGAACGGCATTGCGCCGAAGAAATAGAGAAATAAGGAATATTGTATATGCAGAAAAAAGTTTTCCCGTTACATGATGAGACAAAAACTGAACTGCTTGGGGCAGTACTCAGTGGTATATGCAGACCGGATACCACCATTTACCTTACCGGAGATCTCGGTGCGGGAAAGACAACAATGACCAGAGGTTTTATCAGGGCAAGAGGGTATAACGGTGTGGTTAAGAGTCCTACCTACACTCTTGTTGAAGAGTATCAGACCGGAAAGACATTTGTATATCATTTCGACCTGTACAGGGTAAATGATCCCGAGGAACTGGAGATGATGGGGATCAGAGATTATTTTTCTCCATATTCCATAAGAATAGTTGAATGGCCGTCAAAGGGGGAGGGAATACTGCCTGAGGCTGATCTTGAAGTTCATCTTGAAATTATCGGCAATACACGTAATGCAGTCGTTACCGGACTTACGGAAAAAGGATGTGCTGTCGTGGAAAGCATGGTTTTTCCAAAGACGCTGTAGTTTGAATCGGCAGACGTTATGGTAACGGTTCCAAAGTTTTAATTTATTAACAAAAATTTAATTAATAGTATTTCCGTCAAGTGTATAATAAAGGATATCATGCCGGCCAGTCAGTCGCGGATATCTTTGATTTTATATTTCAGAAATTTTTTTGTACTGAGTTTTATTATTAAAATAATTTATGATGCGTGGTTACTTTAAATTTTTTTCCGGTGGAAAGTTTTTTGCTGCAGCCGTTTTGTGTGTTCTGCTGGGAATGACTGCAACATTTGCGGAAGCTAACGATATAACCGGAATCAAAGCTTCACAGACAAAAGATTCAACCAGAATCATTATTGAAACTGAAGACGCTCCTAAATACAGTTACAGTGTTTCTCAGGACGGTACGGAATACACCGTCAGAATTATGAATATCGGTAATCCTAAGAAAAAGTACGGAATGGCGACAATTACCAGCGGAAGTATTCTGAAATCAGTCAAAAGAGGCTCAGGAAAACAGGAAGTGTTTTATGTGTTCGGACTGAAAAAGCCTGTGACTCCTACCTTTAATTCCTATCGTAACAGCAGTGGAAGCGGTGCAAAACTGGTAATGGAATTTCCTCATAATCAGACTGAAGCAGACAGAAAGAAACTGTTGCCGGTAAAGCCTGCCGGCGCTACTGCAGTGACCAGAACCGACAGTAATAAATCAGAAGGTCAGAACAGGAAAACAAATCCACAGACAGTGAACAGGCCTAAATCAGAAAATCTTAACAGTCTGGTTGCCACAGCTCCAAATGCAGGAAAGTCAGCTCAGAAGAGTGACATGGAAGTACTTGAGGATGCTCTTTTCGATACCCTTAACGAGGCCAGCGACAATGATGATCCTTCAGAAAGCGTGGAAAAAAGACTTTCCAATCCTGAACCTCCGAAGCCTGTTCATAATGCACGAAAGAACAAGAATACCTGTGTTGTCGTGATTGATCCGGGACATGGCGGTAAGGATCCGGGGGCAATCGGCAAAAACGGAACATATGAAAAGAACGTAACACTTGGAATTTCCAAGTATCTGCTCGAGTACATTAATGGTGATAAAACCCTTACAGGTTATCTGACCCGTTCCAATGATAAGTTTATTGCTTTGGGAGACCGCTCAAAAATAGCCCGTACACGCAAGGCTGACATGCTTATTTCAATTCATGCCGACAGCGCGGCCAATTCTGAAGCGAACGGTGCATCCGTACTGGTTCTTTCCAAAGATAGGGCTGATCGTGAAAACGACAAGATTACGGCAAGAGATCAGACAAAATTAATCGGCGGTGCAGGAGATGCGATTAATCATATGTGCGGTGAAAACAAGTATCTCAAGGACTGTTCATTCGTGGTTGATCTTGCGTCAAGCTCATCAATGAATTACGGTTTTGAACTTGCCAACAAGCTTTTAGGACGACTTAAGATGATAACACGTCTTCATAAAAAGACTCCTATCAGCCGTTCCCTTGCAGTACTCAAGGCTCCTGATATTCCGTCACTGCTTATCGAAACCGGTTACCTTTCAAATAATGATGAAGAAAGACTTCTTGCAACAGATAAGTACAGACGCAGAATAGCTTACGGCATTTATCTGGGAATCAAGGACTTTGTTGAAGCGAATCCTAGTGTATGCGTAAATACGGCTTCAAGTGTTTCTTCATCAGCTCCTTCCAAAACATCAGGCAGTGCTGGCAGAACATCCGGAAGTAAGGCATCGGTTGTCCATGTGGTGAAGAAAGGGGAAAATCTTACGGTAATTGCCAAAAAGTACGGAGTATCGGTAGCATCTCTGAAGAAGCTTAATAATCTTCGTACAGGACAGGTTAATGTAGGACAGAGACTCAGGATTAAGTAATGTCAATTCAGGTTTTGCCACCACAGGTTGCCAATCAGATTGCCGCCGGAGAAGTTGTTGAGAGACCGTCAGCTGTAGTAAAAGAGCTGATGGAAAACTGTCTCGATGCCGGTGCCACCAGAATACTGGTTGAAATCGTTAACGGTGGGGCAAAAAAAATACTGATAAGGGATAACGGCTGCGGTATTCCTCAGAATGAACTTGCACTGGCTCTGAAACGTCATGCCACGTCAAAGCTTTCCTCCATTCAGGATCTGAACAGGCTTACCAGTATGGGATTTCGCGGAGAAGCACTGGCATCAATTGCCGCGGTAAGCAGACTTACACTGACATCAAAACCAGCTTCGCAGAATATGGCTTATGCCGTTGAAGTTGAAGGGATTGCTCAGGAGCCCAAGATATCTCCGGCTTCCCATCCGGACGGAACGACCATTGAAGCTCTGGATCTTTTCTTCAATACCCCGGCAAGACGTCGCTTTTTAAAAAGTGAGAAGACTGAATTTCTCCAGGTTGAAGAGGTGTTTAAAAGAATAGCCATAAGCAGACCGGATGTGGCGTTTGTGCTGAAAAACAACGGTAAGGTGGTTTACGATCTTAAGGCTGTCGGTTTTCAGAATGAGATCAGGCGGCTTGAAGCTCTTCTGGGTAAAGGCATTGCTTCTGAACTGAATTTTTTTGAATGGAGTGATACTTCTCTTTCAATAAGAGGGTATGTTTCTGTCAGAGCAAAGAGCAAACCGGTACAGTATTTCTTTGTGAACGGGCGAATTGTCCGTGACAAGGTGGTCATTCATGCCGTTCGTGAGGCTTATGAATCAGTGTTCGCGGAAAAAGGGGACGTATCATATGTATGTTTCCTGCAGATGCCCCCGGAAGATGTGGATATCAATGTTCATCCTCAGAAGTCTGAAGTGAGATTTCAGGAATCCAGAAGAGTTCATGATTTTATACAGACATCTGTCATGAATGTGTTCAGAAATGCTCAGATGGTATTGCCTGAAACCATGAATGATACGGCGAATTCACAGCAGAGTCACCATTACGGCGGAGTCAAACCTCTGGCTTTTGATGAAAAAAGCGTGTCCGATTTCTGGGCTCTGAATTCAATGAAGAGCAACACACAGGGCGCCGTAATCGGGGAGAATGGCTCTCAGATAAAAAAAATGGATCTGAATGAACTGCTTGATGCGTGTACTGATACCCCTCCTGAAGTATTTAAAAGGACTGAGACAGAGAAGAATCAGGTCGAAAATTCATCGGAGTCTCCAGACAGAGACATTCCGGAAATGCCGTCTTCCGTAAAGGACACTCAGGATCATGTTGAAAGTTTCCGAAAGGACGTTTCCGGACGGAAGGATAACAGCTGTAACGGAAATTCAGCCGGAGGAGTATCGCTTAACTATAACAGAATGTTTAATTTAGGCAGAGGAAAATCCGGCTTTGGCGAAAGACCTTCCTCCGGTTATTCCGGTTCCGGACGAGCCAGGTGGTCCGGCGATGCCATGAGTAAAATGTTTGGCACAGCTGCCGTGGAAACGACAGAAATGTTGTCAGAGGGCTCCGGCGTAAACAACCGTGACGAAACGCTGACTGCATGCACAGATACCGCCCCCGTCAGTATTAAATCTGGCGGCTTTCAGAATGAAAGTTTTCAGGAAGCTGATGTTAACTGGCATGACCCGTGGTATAAGGATGAGGTAAGTGAATTTTCTCTGTACAGGGTGGTGACGGTTACCGATGATGCTGAATATGCCGTTATTTCCAACGGATCTCAGATAAGGTTGATTGATATAAAAAAACTGGCACAGGCTCTTTTTACTGATTCTTTTATGGATAACCGCAGACAGCTTCTGCAAACGGTTAATCTGCTTGTACCTTTTGATTTCAGGGAAAAAACTTTTTCGCCGTATGTGGATGGAATACTGCATGATCTGGGATTTGTCACAAGAGTTTCAAAGTCGGCTTTTACCGTTCTGGCAGTACCTTACATTGTACACGGTCTGAATCTTGCCGACATACTTGCTTCCCTGCTTGAAAGACTGGATGACACTACCGGGGTAAGAGATGCCATGGATATTTTGGCGGAAGTTCTTTTTAAGGCGAGAATACCGGAAAATCTGAGTTCCAAGATGATAGCCAGACTGGTGCAGAGCATAACTTACGAAAAATATTTTGAAGAAAAGCTGAGTTCTGCATTCGAAAATATTGATTTATCAGTTTATATAGAAAATTTACGGAAAAAATGAAACCATCAGCCATTTCGCTTATGGGGCCTACAGCCTCAGGAAAGACAAGTCTTGCCATCAGATTAGCCCAGCAGATTAATGGTGAAATAATCAGTGTGGACTCTGCACTTATTTACAGGGGCATGGATATAGGTACGGCCAAGCCTTCTGTTGAGGAAAGACAGGGAGTGCCGCATCATCTTATTGATATAGTTGATCCTTCTGAGACATACAGTGTTGCAGGTTTCAGGAATGATGCCATCAGACTGATAAATGAAATTACTTCAAGAGGGCATGTTCCCGTTCTTGTGGGGGGGACGATGCTTTATTTTAAAGCACTGACAGAGGGCCTGTCACCTCTCCCGAACAGTACTCCGGAGGTGAGAGCCAGGGTTAATGCCATCATGGCTGAAGAAGGTCTTCCTGCTCTTAGGGAACTGGTGCACGGAGTAGACCCTGAATCATGGGCGCGAATCAATGAAAATGATGCACAGCGCCTGGGCAGGGCATATGAGGTTTATCTGGTCAGCGGTAAAAGCATGACTGATATAATCAGGGAAAACGGTGTTTATGAATGTCCGGTTGATCTGACGGAATTTGCACTTCTTCCCGACAGGGAAAGAAAATATCTTAAACCGCTTATTGCCGCGCGTTTTGACAAAATGCTTGAACAGGGATTTGAAGATGAGGTCAGAAAACTCTACGACCGCGGAGATTTGAGTCCCGAACTGCCGTCAATACGCTCAGTGGGGTACAGACAGATGTGGATGTATCTGGATGGTTCCGTAGATTTCAGGGAAATGAGGAAACTGTCCGTTATTGCCACGTGTCAGCTGGCCAAAAGGCAGATGACCTGGCTTCGCGGCTGGAAAAGTCAGGTTGGTTTTCTGGATCCCATGTCAGAAAATAATCTCCAGATTATTATTGGAGTGCTTAGGAAAAAAGGTGTGTGTCAGTAATTGAGAAAAGGTATATAAATATATATCTGTCGGGATATATAAGTAATACAAATAATTAAGTAAAATTACTATTTTTTTAATAAGTGTATTTGAATCGTAGAAAAAGATAATATAGAATACATCAAAGAAATGTAAAAAATATGGTGATGTATATCAAT
>NZ_JNKD01000054.1:0-20842 GCF_000701925.1 Ruminobacter sp. RM87
AATGAACCCCGCAAGTTCAGGATGTTCGTCAAGAAATTCAGAATTCCATTCTATGACGCCTTCAGTTCCGCCACCGACAATCTTCCCCACGGTTTTATTCTGCCCCGGTACCCTTCTCGGCTGTCTGAGTGTTTTGTCCCAGGCAATCTTATACGTCGTGACATAAGAGTATTTTCCCTGATTGATAATCATGAGAGGTGGTAATTTCGGAGTGTCTGTTACGGCCATAAAATCATCCATATAAACATACAATACATATGTTTATATTATACTGCAAAAAATTATGGAAGTCTCGTGTTTTCTATAACTTCCATAAAATTATTTTTCGTATATGTTTAAAACAGCAAAGTTTCGGAAACAGGTTACAAAAAACCTTAAGGATAATAATTATTCTTAAGGTTTTTTCTTTTTTGGAGAAAATGATTTTTTTAATTGATGATAAAATGACAAAGCAGTGTATAATATAACCGTGTGAAATAAAGCACGGTTTTTTAAAAGAAGCATAATACAGAGTATAAAAACAATACCTGGTATTATCCGAATAAATAACATTATAATAAAACATATTATCAATATAATGTTTTATTATAATCTTTGACAAAATGTAGAGAGGAAAGGGGGAAGTATGGCGGTTATCAGACAGGAAAAGAGAAGACTGGATTATAAAAAGCCTGATTTTACCATCACGGATATTGATTTAACCTTTGAGCTGGATCTGACCGCCACTATCGTTACCGCGGTAAGCAGGGTAAAGCGTCTGACTGAAGACAGAAAAATTCCGCTGGTTCTTAACGGTGACTCCCTTAAACTTCTTGATGTTAAGCTTGACGGAGCGGAATGCGCCTTCAGGGAAACGGATAACACCCTGGAGCTGGACAGTGTTCCCGATGAGTTTACCCTCACCGTAAAAACCTGCATCAATCCGAAAGACAATTCTGAACTCATGGGACTTTATGTTTCCGACGGCAAGTTCTGTACCCAGAACGAGCCTGAAGGATTCAGAAGAATTACCTTCTTTACCGATCATCCCGATGTTCTTGCCAGATACACCACTCACATTATCGCTCCCGATGGGGCTTATCCTTTCATGCTGTCCAACGGTAATCTGATAAAGGACGAGGTAAAGGACGGAAAAAGGGTGGTAACCTGGGAGGATCCGTTCCCGAAGCCTTCCTATCTTTTTGCTCTGGTGGCAGGTGATTTCGATGAACTTCACCGTGATTTCGTGACCTGCGGCGGAAGACACGTTGACGTTTATCTGTACGTGGACAAGGGACAGGCATCCTGCGGTACAGTGGCCATCGATTCAATTCTCAGAGCCATGGAGTGGGACGAAAAGAGATTCGGTCTGGAATATGACCTTAACAGATTCAATGTGGTTGCTGTGGATTTCTTCAATGCCGGAGCCATGGAAAACAAGAGCCTGAACATCTTCAATTCAAAATATGTTCTGGTGGATGCCGAATCAGCAACCGATACGGACTTTGAGAACGTGCTGTCAGTTATCGGTCATGAATATTTTCATAACTGGACAGGTGACAGGGTTACCTGCAGAGACTGGTTCCAGTTAAGCCTCAAGGAAGGTCTGACAGTATTCAGGGATCAGGAATTCTCCAGCGATCTCTGCTGTCGTCCGATTGAACGCATCAAGGCGGTAAACATCATAAAGGGACCTCAGTTTACCGAAGATGCCGGTCCGATGGCGCATCCTATCCGTCCGGATTACGTGATGGAAATGAACAACTTCTATTCGGTAACCGTTTATGACAAGGGGGCCGAAGTCATCAGAATGATTCATACCATTCTCGGAGAGGAGCTCTTCCAGAAGGGCATGAAGCTGTATTTCAAGCGTCATGACGGCTGTGCTGTAACCTGTGAAGACTTTGTTTCCGCCATGGAGGATGCCTCCGGAATTGATCTGAAACAGTTCCGCAACTGGTATTCCCAGGCCGGAACTCCGTGTGTTTCCGGTTCATTGAGATATGATGCCGAAAAGAAGCAGGCCGTGTATACCTTCAATCAGTCAACTCCCGCAACTCCGGGGCAGAGCGTCAAGCAGCCGTTCGTCATTCCTCTCAGCATGGCACTTTACGGCAGTGACGGCAGAAAGATTCCGTTAAAGCGCAACGGTGAACCCGTATCAGAGGTTCAGATTCTGACTGAGGAACACAATGTGGTGGTTTTCGATGATGTTCCTGAAAGACCGGTAACGGCACTGCTGCAGAACTTCAGCGCTCCGGTAAAGGTGGAATATCCTTATGCCCAGGGTGAGCTGGAAACTCTGCTTAAGTGCGCTGATGATCCGGTAACCCGTTACGAATCAATGCAGAACATCATTAACAGCTATATCGTGCTGAATACCGTAAACGCTCAGAGACGTCTGCCGTTTACCCATTCTGAACTGGTGGTTCAGAGCTTCAGATACATTCTTGAGGAATCAGGACTCGACAACAGATTCATGGCGTATATTCTGAGAATCCCTCCGGTGAATACGCTGATGGGGCTCTTTACCGCCATAGATCTTGATGCGATTATCGCTTCCCGCAAGGAACTGGTGAGAGTGCTGAGTGTTGAACTTGCAGACATTTGGGAAAAGCTGTATCAGAAGCTTCTGGCTGAATTCAGACAGCGTCTTGCCGAAGGCCGCGGTTATGAATGCACCGAAGAGCAGATTGGCTCAAGAGATCTGATAAGAGTCGCACTGAACTTCCATGTCAGTGGACTTGTTCTGAAAGGCGAAGAGGCAAAGGCTTCCGCCATCGTGTCAGGGCATTACCGCATTTCCGACAATATGACTGATACTCTTATCGCCCTTAATGCCGCTACCGCGCATAATCTGGAATCAAGACATGAGATTCTGAAGGATTTTGAAAGCAGATGGCACGACAACGCTCTGGTATTCGACAATTATTTCAGGGCAGTGGCCAGCGCTCCGTATCCGGAAACTCTGGATAACGTAAGAAAGCTGATGGAACACGAATGCTTTGACTTAACTAATCCTAATCGTGTCAGAGCTCTTCTCGGAACCTTCTCTCAGCTTAATCCTGAATGTTTTAACGACATCAGCGGCAGGGGGTATGAATTCCTGACCGAGATTCTGATAAAGCTTAACGGCACCAATCCTCATGTGGCTGCCGCCATCATGACTCCGATGCTTAATCTGAATCGTCTGGATATAAAGAGAAAGGGGATGATAACTGACTGTTTCAACAGAATAATGAGAATCCCGGGACTCAGTGATTCAATTTTTGAAAAGATTGACAAGGCCTTCAAGCAGTAATTCTTCAGGGCACCTTAAAATAAAGCCGGAAGTCAGCAGACTTCCGGTATTTTTTTATCCTGCAGAAAAAGAAGGCTTCTAAAACTTCCGGAATCGGACTGAGAGACACTGAAACTGAAGTTAATTGACGGAAATGCCGTGAAAACGCCGGATTACGTCCGTAAAGTTAAGGTATCCCAAGTTCCGGAAAAGGTTTAAAGGAGAAAATGAGAAGGCAACCCGCGAAGTTCTGCGGCCTGTTTTCTTTCTGAATGCTATTAACTGACGCTTATTATGATAAAATAGGCTCGCGGAATGAAGAAGGGGAGATTACCGTCCTGATTCATTCACTTATATATGAGAAGTTTAAATCAAGGAAATCTAATATGCTTTATTCTCTTTATCAGCCATTGATAAGACCTTGTCTTTTTACAATGGATCCTGAAAAGGCGCATAATCTCACCATGAAGATGATGAAAATTGCCTCCCGCAGTCAGCTGCTCACAAGCCTTGTTTCCCAGGAAGTCGAGGCAAGACCACGCAAGGTTATGGGACTCGATTTCAAGAATCCGGTAGGGCTTGCCGCAGGTCTTGATAAGGACGGTGAAGCAATCGATGCGTTTGCGGCCTTAGGTTTCGGTTTCATCGAAGTGGGGACCGTTACGCCAAAGCCGCAGCCAGGCAATGACAAGCCAAGACTGTTCCGTGTTGTTCCTGCGGAAGGTTTAATCAACCGTATGGGCTTTAACAATCTCGGCGTGGACAATCTTGTTGAAAACATCAAGAAATCACGTTACAAGGGAATTCTCGGGGTTAATATCGGCAAGAACAAGACAACTCCTATCGAAGACAGTGTAAGCGATTATCTCTACTGTCTGGAAAAGGTTTATAACTACGCTTCATATGTTGCCGTAAACATTTCATCTCCTAATACTCCTAATCTGCGTACCCTGCAGCTTGGCGACGCTCTCGTTGAACTGGTGCAGGCTCTTAAGAAGAAACAGAAGGAACTCGCAGAGACCAACAAGAAATACGTTCCTATTGCCATCAAGATTGCGCCTGATCTCAACGATGAGGAAATCGAGAATATCTGCAGAATATTCCTTGAGAATGAAGTGGACGGCATCATCGCAACCAATACCACCTTAGACCGCGACATGATTGCCAACATGCCTCACGCAACTGAAACCGGCGGACTCAGCGGACGTCCTGAATTCAGAAAGAGCACTGACGTGCTGGCCAAGATTAATAAAATTATTAATGGCCGCATCCCGATTATAGGAGTGGGGGGAATTGATTCTCCTATGGCTGCCGCCGAAAAAATTAAAAACGGAGCCTCTCTGGTTCAGATTTATTCAGGTTTTATTTACAAGGGACCAACCTTAATTAAAAATATCGTGAACTACTTATAATTATTTAATACAATTTTTGAAAAAATAAGTTAAATAAGATTTTTTAGGTTGATTTAAGTTTAAATAACGATTAAACTCAAAATAAGTAAAGCGAATTTATTTGAGGTTTGAATAATGAACTACGTGAAGTTTAACGAATGGGAGAGATTCAAATGGCATTACAATGCCAGAATCGATCGACTTTGCGTTACAATTATTACAAACGTTGGAGAAGCAGTCGGACAGACTCTTCTCGGCAAGCTGAATCTCAATGAAAAAGCTTTTGGCGAAAGCTACTTCACCAAGGATGATATCGACTGCTATTATGAATTCATGCAGCGTCTTGCTGATTTGTCCTTCTCTTACGACGAAAAAAGCATGATTGTCTTTAATGCAGTTGCAACAAGACGTTTCCATAAGGAAATGAAGCCGGTTGACCCTATATTCAGGACTTTTTCTGGCGGTAAGCCTGTAGAAGTAGGCGAGGTTGTACTTGCATTCCCTGAGTATACAATAAAGGGGAGTGGTACCCCTAAAGAAGCCGATTTTCTGGTGGTTGAAGTAGATTACGTTAATAGAAATTGTTATTTAATGCAGATAAGCAAGGATCCTATCGTAATAGGTGAAACGGCAAAGGATAAAGCTGATATCTCCATCAAGCTGGGAACATGTATCAGGCTTTCATTTGACCGTGTAATCAGACCGTCTGCCTTAAATTATGAACTGATTAAAACTCTCAATATAGCTTAGGCTAGTCTTTGCCTCCCGGAGAAAACTTCTCCGGGACTTTTTTTTGCCCATTCCAGAACTCCGGTCATATCCCCTGTTATCATTTCAGGCCTTATTTGCGCCCGTATATTCCGCATCGTTATAGAACCGATACAAACGATTCCTGATACCTCCCATCTGCAGGCCCGGTGTATTTATTACTGTTCTGCTGCACGTCATACGTAGCCCTTTATGAAGGGGATTAAACGTGTGTACTCTCCCCTGTTATTTAAGGTGTTCAGGAATGTTGTGTCGCTTCCTTATACTGCGTGTCTCCATGCGGGAACAACAGCTTTGTAAGAGTACGGGGCTGAAAGGGGGATGGCGGTTACCGGGTGACTCTCCTGACTGCTTACTGGTAAACGGATGCCTGAGACTGCAGAAGCTCAGGCCGGTTGGATAGGGGAACGGGTTATATACCCTAAAAATAATTTACACTGTAATTTACATATGTAATTACATGATATTACACAATAACAGACACCGAAAAAAGCATGAATCCCGGGTATGTGAAAGCAGGGTATAATACCAGAAACAGAAATAAAAATTTATAACATTAATCTTAACGTATTTAACTGTTATTTAAATAAGTAAAGTTAAGTAAAAATTAAATAAGAATGTGTTTATATAAATTTAATAATTGAATTTAAAATATAAAAAGTTATTAAATTAAATAAGATAAAATAAACTTATTTAAATTTAAATAATTATTTAGTTTTAATTTTCAGTGTTTATTTAAATTTAAATAAGTTTTTAAATAAAGAAAATACACAAAATATTAATGTAGAAAGGCTTGATTTTACAGTGTTTTTTCGTTTTTTATAAAAAACGGGTTACTAATTAATCAGTACAAAACAGTGCTTTATTATGATTATTAATCATAAACTATAGTCTGAAAAACTGCGTAAATGTAGATTTCTTTCATTTGTGTATGTATCGGTATTCGGTTTGTAAATGTCTTTCAGTAAATTCCATGACTGATAATGACATGTATCTGAAATAATACTGTATGGCTGAATTTCTTAATCAATTGCAGCCTGACTGAGTCCGGCGTACTTATCCTTAGGTATTAATATTGAAAAACGCTCACTGTTGCGTTGCGGTACTGAAGCGGGGTTTAGATATGGTTTCAGCCGGGGCGTTAAATATGGATGTTTTTTTGAAGTTTTGTAAATCTGTAACCTGGGATTTTGATTCCGGAAGATCCCGGGCATGGTTTCAGGGGGCAAACTGTGCGGATGAAAACGAACCGGCAGCTGATTCATGCTAAAGAACTTTGTGGTTCGCGAATGATGATGTATGTCGTTCTGACCCGAGGAATGCCTGCAGGCAGAACCGGGATGATGAGATGTTTTCTGAGACGGTTTTATATGCCGAAAATTTTATTGAGTGTTTCTCCGGTAATGGTAACGGAATAGGGCGGGCCGGAATGCTTGCTGCAGTGATTTACGGTGAGATATATGAATTACTTTATGGTCCCGGATATGTGTTTATTATGGTGCCGTATGGAAGGATCTCAGGCTTAATGAAGAGTCAGCCGCCAGATTTCTTATACTGATTAGCGCATCTTCTGCATGAGTGCATAAGCCAAATAATGAATCGGATATGACCCTGCAGCGATTAAGGCGTCTTATATGGTGTATTTATTGAGCGGTTAAGATTGTTCTTTCAGGAGACATTCTGATTGTTCTTTACCCGGAGGTTGATTTTTCAGGGAAATTCTGACTGTTTTTTTTGGAAGCTGTTTATTCTTTTTTGTGTGTTTCTGTCTGTGGTTCCATGTTTTTTTTCTACGACTTCGGAACTTGCGGTTTGAGGTATCGGCCGGCTTCTTATGAGTGGATGGAAATATGTATGTCATGAATTGCCAGATGACTGCAGCTTGATTTCGTGGTTGTGAATCGAAGATGAATCCTGTATGACTGACGGATGAATAATCCGTTTCATGTCTGGTTCAGGAAATGTCAGGAGTTCTCTGCTGAAATAATTCGGTTTTGTCTGTCTTATGAGGTGTGCTGGTGTCTTTTGGTTAAAAATAACACAGCAGTGGGGAGGTGGGGGACTTAAAAAAGAAATCAATGGCTCTGAAAGTCATTGATTACCTGTATTGTTTATATGTTTCGAGCAGTTCTATCTTGTGTACTGTGCTAAAGAATCACCCGCCAGAAGCGGGTGAAATATACCACATACAATAAGAGATTTTATTATATTAAGCTACCTTATAGCCTGAAGCCTCGGTTATGCTTGATACATTATTGGTGCTTTCATCGGCGTCGCTTTTGGATATCAACGCACGAATCCAGTTTTCGAGCATAGAGTCTTCATTGCCACTCTGCTTAACAGCGAAGATATCGTGAATCTGGCAGCTTTCACACTTGTCGCCGTTGTTGTTGTTGAAGCAACTTACGGCATGGAAACGTGAAGCCTTAACTTCAGAGTCAGTTACAACGAATGTTACAAAACGTCTTACGCCGTCATTGATATTGCTGTGGTTACGATAGAGCTTATAGCTGAAGAAGCTCTTATCATGCCACCACTTCAGGAATGATACTGGTTCAACAACAAGAATCATTTCTGCAGGCTTGCTGTTAAGACTGAACTGGAAAACGATACCGTTAATCTGAGAGAAACCTTCTGCACTCTTTCCTGCAACCTTGCTTGAATTCATGTCGCCAACGGTTACATCGCTGATGGTTTCAACGTCAACGGTACCAGGTAAATCCTTGATGATAGATTCGATAAAGTTCTGAGATGCTTCAGGGCTTTCAACTAATTTGCCCAGGATCTCGGTGTTGAGTTCGTAAAGTTTTGCTGTCATGGTTGTTACTCCTTCTCTTATTGAATTCAATGGAAGCCTCGGTGGTATTCAAGGTTGTCCATGTATAGTGCATATCCTTTGCACACTTTAATTATTTCAAATGTGAGAACGTTTTTCAATTAAACTTTTTTTATTTTGTTTTGTTCTGTGAAAACGCTCACAAATGCTTTTTTAGCAATCTTTAGTCTTATCAGATTAGACTTTTCTGATGAGCTTATTGTATTACATAAGATTTATTTTTTCATCACCAAAAACAGCATTCTGGTTCCTTTTAATTGTTAAAAAACAGTAAAAAATCAATGGTTACAGGGAATTATATGATTAATGTATGGCAATTAATCAAAAATTCCAATACCGCATTAATCTTAAGTTTAATAAAATGTTGTTTAATTGTTAAACAGGTTTTAATTTCGTTTTTTCCGCCTCCAGAACAGAGGAGATGAATACGGTTTCATGAATTTGGAAGGGGTGTTATCCGACTCTTTTCCTTTCAGTGTAATGTTTTCTGCATTTTTAACTTCAGTGTATAAAATATCAATTAAGGGTATCTTTTTTTACGGTTTGGTACGTCAGCGGTAATATTCCTGCAGACACTACGGCTAAAATGTGACCAACATCATGTTATTTTGTATGTTAGACAGTGATTAATATTTTGTTGAATGTAATTTTGTTAAAAATATGTAAATTTTCTAGGATTTGACTGTCAGGAAATTATTGAATTTGTGATGTTTGTCATAATTTGTTCGAGTTTTGAGCGGATATTTGGAGTAAATTTTCATTTTTTTAGTGCTTTTTAAGTACTGTTTTTGTATTTTTTAACCTGTTTTTTCTTTGCTGATGTCGAAAACCGGTTGATATTTTATCAATTTCCTTTATTTAGATGAGAAATGCTTCTTTTTTGAACGTTTCGGCCGTTTTTTCAGCGGAAATATTTCGTCAATATAAAAACTCATTGTCATAATTCACAATAAAGTACTGATTCATTTCTGTGTCAGCCCTTTTCTGCGTTAGAATTCTGTAATGGAGGAGAGACTGAATCTTTTTCGGAATGACCGGAAAATGGTTCGTGCATTTTGTTCATTGGCCGGAATTTCCCGTTTTTGGTTTCTTTATGATTCATCAGGGGGGAATTCAGATGCTGCCGCTGGCTCCTTATTTTTTCTCTCTGCACATGTTTTTTTCTGGAAATGGCATTCTGTACGTTTTTGGCGGTTTTCTGGAACTGTCATGATGTATCCTTTAGAGAATGCGATTCCTGTGCACTGCATAAAACACACATACATATACATATGGAAGGCGTCGGGCCATCCCTGCGCCCGTACCGGTTTAACAGATTTTTTTGAGGTGGATTCAAATGAGCAATTTTGAAGAAAGAACGCTGGTAGGGATAATCAATCCAAACGTATACATCACAAAGTCAAACAATAAAGACTGTTCATATATTGATATCGCATTCGAGCAGATGCCTGATACGGAAAACAGAAATGCAAACAGATATTCCGTTGTCAATATGGAGACGTTTCTGGATGAACCCGCACAGGTTTTTCTGACCTCAAACGCCAAAAACATGATCTCCAAATTCGGAGAGTGCAAACTGGTAAAGCTGATTGCCAATCCTTCACCCGAGGAACGAGGGTGTAAATACACGGCATACAGCGAAAAAATAACAAAACTGGATCCTTATGATTTCGTGGAAATCATGGAGCCAAAGGTCGAAGATTTCCGCGCGGCGGAAAAGACCGCATATATAAAGTACCGTCCTAGTACCGACTATGTGATGGTCAAGTGCACCAAGTACACTGTTTCCAGGGATGACTTTCCTTTTGTAAAGAAGACGGAAGAGTTCTTTAATGAAAAGGATGCTCAGAAATACGTGAGAGACTGCTTCAATACCACCTATTTCAAAGTTGACAGAGACAATCTCGAAAGTTTCACCGACAACAATTATTTTGCGGCCCGTGAGCTTAACGGACAGTTCTTCAGATATATAAGGGATGCCGTTGCCGGTAATCTGCCGGGAGATGCGGACTCCTCCATTGATGAGCAGGCCGTAAGAAGTGCGGTTCAGGAGCAGATTCGCAGGCTTGCCGATGACAGCGCGTTCGTAAGCGAAACTTCTGATGCCGTGGCCCGAGATATCAGAGCGGTGGCCGCAGCTGACGATATTATCGCCAGAAATCATGAACTGCTGAGCGGAAAGGATGAAAACGCAGGCGGGGAAGACGATGCCGGTAACGAAGAGGTTCAGAGCCTGACCTCCGCCTCCGTGAGCCCTGCCGTTTCTGAACAGTCAGCCTCACAGGAGCCTTTATCCGCCTCAGGAGAACGTGCTGAACCCGTGTCTGCCGCTCCGGTTCTCAGTGAACCGGTGGTTCAGTCCGCAGGTCAGGAACAGGGGACTTCAGTCCACCTGTCATCATCCGCCGTTTCCGCGCCTTCTGAAAATCAGTCTTCTCAGGCAAAGAAACCGTTGAACTCCAATGAATATCTAATCAGTGATGAGAACATTCAGCAAATTTCCGAAAGAATAAGTAAGCAGTACAGAGTCGAGAAAACAATTAATTCCGAGCAGCAGTTAGGTTCAATGTTCAGAATGCGCAGAGACTACACTCAGAGTTTCTGTTTCGGTCTGGATGATTCCTTCAAGAGCGGCAATCCTCTGCGTGACGCCGTATCCATGGTTTCCAAGAAGCAGCTTCTGGAAAGGATGAAGAGTCAGATGGAGGCAATGGGAATCAAGCCCGAGGATTTCAGCAACCTGTCATCCGTTGAAGGTGTGAACGGCGTGCCGAACGGTGAAGAGGAGGAAGAAGAGGAAGAGGTGGTAAACACCAGATCTTCCGCCTCAGGAGCGAATGAGCGTGTCTTTTCCGAAAAACTCTACGGTCTTATCAGGGCCAGAGAGGTAATCATGGGACCTTTCATGATTAACGCCAACAAGATAACCAGGGTTGAAGACGCAGCTCCGTATCAGTACAGATGCACTCTGACCATTCCGGACAACAACCGCTGTGTTCTGGGGGTAAAGGATACCCATAATCTGTGCGTCAAGGTCAACGACTATGATCTTTTCCAGGATTTCATCAGAACCGTAAAGGTTGACGGCGTTTCCAGAAAGTATCTGGTGAAGATGCCGGCACAGAACTGGCTTAACAGCGGCAAGAAAGTGGACCTCATGGACAATGAGAAGCTGGTAACCACCTACGGTACCAGTCTGCTTAACTGCGTTTTCAACGATCTTAAGGCCAGTCAGCTGAGCAAGGCCAATCAGAATATTGCCGGCACCCGTCAGTTCAAGACCGAGCCTGAAAGAGTAAACAGATTCTTCTATGTCATGAGCGGCGTGGTGGAATTTGAAAACGAACGCAGCAAGATGTTCAAGCTGATGATGGAAATGCCTGAGTTCAAGGTGTTCTTTGATGAATACTTCAACCGCAACAGTGAATTCATCATGAGTCAGCTGCGCAGGTCAATGGTTGACTCTCTCAAGAACGACAGGGTTGAGGAAGAAAAGAAGCTTCGTACCATCCGCGGCAAGATTGAAAGCAGTCAGAGTGAACTGACCCGCATCAAGAAGGATCTGGAAAGCAGAAAGTCCCAGCTGGCAAGAACTGATGCCGAGCCGGTAAAGGAAGCTGAAGAGGTGCAGGTAAAAACCAAAGGGAAGGTTAAAACCGTATCCGCGGAAGAGCATGAGGTACTCAAGTCAGAATACAAGCAGCTCCGCAATGAATATGACGAGCTGAAGAAGCAGGTCGGTGAGCTGCGCAGAACCAAGGAGAACCTGGATGTAGAGCTCAATCATTCATTTGCGGATCTGAGTTCCCGCTATCTGGAAATGCATTCAATGCTCAAGGCCTTTACCACACCGAGAAAGGTCAAGGGCGCAGGTTTCAATTTTGAAAGCAGAACCCCCAGCGTAATCAATCTGGACAACCTCAGAAAGGTAAGAAACAGATATATAGAGGATCTGATGGGGACCATGAGAAGCTACGGCCGCTATATGTCAAGAGACAATCTGGCATCCATGGTGATTACCATTGCCCAGAATCAGTTTACCATTCTGGCGGGGCTTCCGGGCTCAGGTAAGACCTCTTTCGTGAAAACCATGGGCAAGGCGCTTAATCTGGATAACCGTCTGCACACCATTCCAGTGGCCAGAGGCTGGACTTCCCAGCGAGACATTCTGGGGTACTGGAACAGCCTTACCAGCAGTTTCCAGCCGGCCCCTACCGGTTTATGGGAACTTCTGACCACTCTGGACGAGGAAAGGGAGCCGTCAAAGGTTACCCCTGCCATTCTGCTGCTTGATGAAATGAACCTTTCATCTCCTGAACACTATTTCTCATCATTCATGCAGCTTGCCGACGGTGAATCAGAACGCAAGATCTTCACAGGTTCTCCGGAAAGAGCATATCTGACCATTCCTCAGTACCTGAGATTCGTGGGAACGGTAAACAGTGACGATACCGTGAATGTCATGTCAGCCAGAATGCTGGACCGTTCTGCGGTTATTCTGTTTGATGAAAAACCAAGCCAGAGTGATGACAACAGGGAACGCAGAACCGGACACAGCGTCAATACCCAGACATACAGCGCGGCTGACTGGCTGACACTGTTTGATACCAGTGAACCCGGCATCACCAACAAGATGTATCAGATTCTCAACGCGGTTGAGGAGACACTGTATCAGGAAGACTCAAATCTGGGACAGCGTATCGTGGTTTCCTACAGAAAGCATCAGCAGATTATCAAGTATCTGACGGTTGCCGCTCCTCTGCTTGAAGGTTCATCTGAAAATCTGGCCATGGATTTTGCCATCAAGCAGTTTGTTCTGCCGATGATTAATGGTTTCGGTGAAAGTTTCGGCAACAGACTCAGCAATCTTGCCGATATTCTGGAAAAGAATGAGCTTGAACAGTCTTATGCGCTGCTTCAGAGAATCAAGTCAGAAGGCGCGGAACGCATGAACAGCTACCAGTTCCTTGCTTAAGCCGAGGCTTAGAGAGGAGTTGCGCATATGCTTGATGTAAGGATAAGTGCCGCCAGAACCACCGGATCCGCGGCAGGGGACTTTCAGGAGTACGTCGTCATGGACGACGGCTTCGAACGGTTCTTTGATACGCAGAGCGGTGTGCTGGAAATACCCGAAGATTACTATCTGAATATCAGAATACATCATACGGGTGTTCTCAGCGAGGAACTGGCCAAAGAGGGGCCAAGGGTGGTGATAGGAGATGAATCCTATTACTGTCAGGGGGAGCTGTACGGTTCTGAATCTGAAATATGGTGGGAAGTCAGATGGCGCGAGGATCTACCTCACAGCGGCCGTCCGTTCTACGGCCTCGTAGGGCGCCACGAGATTAAGATTCAGTGTTTCGTCGGTCGCAGTGAGTTTTTTGAAAGCTCTGTTTTCGTGGAGGTTCTGGCCACCAGGGAACGAGCCAGGGAAATCACTTCGATTCTCAACTTTATTAATGATGAATACGACACCATTTCCAAAATGTGTCTTGATGACAGCGGAACCGGGGAATCAACGGGGGATCTTGAGAACCTTATTTCCGAAGCGGAAATGATATACGGACTCTGCTGCAGTCTGTGGACCGTGCTGCTGAGACAGTTGAGACATAATCTGGAACCGAGACTCAGCGTGACGCCGAACGGCCTTCCGAATTCTCCCGAGGCCATTCACTGGCTGTCGCTCAACAGTGACGCCATAGCCCTGTGCAGTCCGGAAGAACAGACTTTTCAGATAAACAACATGCCCGTAAGGACTGATTTTGCGGCTGAAGAGAAGGTGGTGCCTTCATACCGTCTTTTTGAAAACATGGTTATTGCCGGCTTCTTCAATCATATTCAGATGAAGCTGGGGGCCATAATCAATTTCATTGCTTCCCATGAAAAGAAAATGGATAAGTCTGAAGGGGAATCAGCCCGGTACAGAGGGTACTTCAGATACTCATACATAGTTCAGGATTTTCTGACTCAGGATCTCAGAGCCCAGAATGAAAGGGTGATGAAGCTGCTTGACGGTTTCTTCAGACTGTATGCGGGGTTCAGAAGGATAACCGGCATTAGTTATCTGGATAAGCCTCTGATGCCACGAATAACTCCGTTTGTGGCCAGAACCCAGGTGTACCGCACGCTGTTTGAACAGATAGCCAGATGGTATGACGTAAGCAGCGTGAAGCTGACCTTCAACGACTTTGCCTCCCACTTTATCAAGATTGACAAGCTTTATGAGTTCATGGTTCTGTCAAGAATAGTGAATGTGGTAAGTACGCTGGGCGGGGCATGCGTGGCTCAGGAATGGCACGATATGGACGCTCCTTATTTCGGCGGAAAACCGGGGCATCGCCCTGCCAGCGAACCGTTTAACTACTACCGCTGGATCTCCGAAAACAAGGAATTCACCCTTGAACTGTGGTATGAACCGAAGATCTATACCTACGGCAGAACCAAAGACAACGAACCGATGGTGGTCAGCAGCAGAAACTACAGCAGCAATTTCTACTTTACCCCTGACTACGTAATCAGAATAAAGTGGTCATGCTCGGATCTGGTTGATTACCTGATTATGGACGCCAAGTACAGTTCCAGCAATACGGTGAAGCAGAAGTCCCTGCCGGCCATTATGGATAAATACCTTAACAGCGTGCATATCAGAAACAGTCCGGGTTTTGACAGCGGCATAAGAGGGCTGCTGGCGATTTATTCCCGCGGTGACGTTGACAGGGTTTCGGAATATGCTCCGGTGCACGGGCTTAATAACGAACATGCCATCTTTCCGGCAATTGACGGTGTGGCCATAAGACCGGCAAAAGAAGGAAACGAGGAATCCTTCCGTGACTATCTGGCGCAGTTTATTGAAAATCTGAGAAAGGTTCATCTTGCCGAGTACGAAAGAGTGATTCAGCTGGCAAAGAAGCTTCAGGAAAATAATGCCGTACGTTAGGAGCTGATTTCTCATTAAGGACAGAACATCGTTTCGCATGTTCCGTCCTTTTCTTTTGGTTATTTGCCGAATTTTCCGTATGGCGAAGATATCATTGAAGTTTCATAAACTGAAAAGATTTCCTGCAGACAGAACGGATTGCGCATAAGGGTATGAACGTATACAGTCGCGCTGTTTTTTATGATGCTGAAGCAAACTGCAAATTCTGATTACAGAACAGGTCACAGACTAAAGTCTGACAATGTAATGTGTATGATGAAAAATGGATAATGGGGAGTTTTGAAAGATGGTCGGCGATGCAGGGTTCGAACCTGCGACCCTCTGGTCCCAAACCAGATGCGCTACCGGGCTGCGCTAATCGCCGAATCTTTTTGAGTAGTTTTTCTTTTTCAATGGTCGGCGATGCAGGGTTCGAACCTGCGACCCTCTGGTCCCAAACCAGATGCGCTACCGGGCTGCGCTAATCGCCGTACCTTGAAAGTGAGTCCATTATATATCTTTAATTTGATTGGTCAAGCATTTTTGTTTTATACGCTTGATAATTAACCAATTTCGGTAAAAAAAGAATTTGCACGCCGATTTTTTGTTCAGAGAAACCGTAAAACACGCGCTTCTGATTTTTTTTTGGCCCCCTGTCAGTCTTCAGAAAATGCCGGTAAATGCATATACATGAATAGTGAAGGCAAGCAGAGTAAAGTTCTGAAGGTCTGCCCGGAGGAACTTTTTTAAGAAAAGCCTGAGAAAACAGGAAGATCTGACAAAAAGTAAAATTTGTGAATCTTTTATTTGACTGATGCCGGTAAGGACTTAAGGTGATGTTTTCCTGGAAAGAGTACATGTCGCTCATTTTAACAACGCATTTGTAAGTAATGATTGACCTGAGAAAAATTCTCTTATAGAGTAACGGAAGAGACCGTTTCCGGTGAGGCCTTTTTCTGAGGATCTTACGGTAACGGAACGGCCCAAATCAATTTAGTTTCCAAGGAACTATCAGATAGATCTGAAAAAGCTAAAAAGGCGGGATGATTTTATCGGGGAGGTGTGTTTATCACATGCATTTCAGCCCCGGTCAATAAACAATGATTCTACAATAGAGGAGCAAGTCATTTATGGCAAGTGTTAAAGGTACCCAGACTGAGAAGAACATTCTCAAGGCTTTTGCCGGTGAATCTCAGGCAAGAAACCGCTACACCTTTTATTCAGGAGTAGCCAAGAAGGAAGGTCTGGTTCAGATCAGTGCGATTTTTGAAGAAACCGCCAATCAGGAAAAGGAACATGCAAAGCGTCTGTTCAAGCTTTTAGAAGGCGGTGTCGTTGAAATTACCGACAGCTATCCGGCTGGTATCATCGGAACCACTCTTGACAATCTCAAGGCTGCCGCCGCCGGCGAAAATGAAGAGTGGACCCACATGTATCCGTCTTTTGCCGCAACAGCCAGAGAAGAAGGCTTCCCTGCAATTGCCGCAATCTTTGAAGCTATCGCCGTAGCTGAAAAGTGCCACGAGGAACGTTACTCCGCCTTATATACCAATCTGATGGAAGGCAAGGTATTCAAGCGCGGCGACAAGGTTGTATGGCGCTGCAGAAACTGCGGTTACCTCCATGAGGGAACCGAAGCTCCTAAGGTATGTCCGGCATGTGCCCATCCTCAGGCTCATTTTGAAATCTACGAACCTGTAAAGTAATACTGCGAAAGGTTTTTCAGGCATCGGTTTCCTGAGCCCGGAGAGGCTTGGACTGAACGATGCCGCTGAAGGGAGGCTGATTTTTTTTCAGCCTCCCTTTTATTATGAGTTACGGTTCGGGGTGCTGAATAATGAAGCTGATTAGAGATGTACTGCCTGTAATTGTTCATAGGATAAAATTCAAAAATTGTACTCAGCTCACAAATATGGTTTTTGCTGGTTAAATATAAAAGATAATTTCAGACTCCGACATTTATAATATTTGGGACTCGTGAGGTGTTGTCAGAGTGTTTATCGGTAACAATGATGGACGCGGTGGATAAGAAACAGAATAATTAAAGATGCTTCATGATGGATAAAACAGATCAGCTAGGAAAAATTCAAAAAATATCTGATTGCCTGTTACGGATAACGGAAATTCAGATTGCTTTAAGCGGGGCTCATCCGCGTTTATGCAGGTTTCGTTCAGAAACGGTATCTGCGATGTATATAGCATAGCTGGTTGCCATAGAGATCATTGACAGATGATCGTTGAGTACAAAGAAGTCATGGATGACGAAGTTTGTCTGTACCGGGGTGTCGAATACTGAAGATAGTTGCTACTTTGTGACGTAAACAAGATAAATGTTATAAAAATGTTTACGACATAACAGGAATGCGATTTTATGTTTTGATAATCAGACGGCAGTATATACAATCTCTTTAACAAATCCGTGCACTTTACATAATTAGGTTTGGACAATTTTGTAATTTTAGTTATAGCGAGACTATGATGAGTATATTGACTGTATTTCGTAGAAAATCTCTGTGTTTAACAATGGCCGGCATTATCGCTTTAGGTTCCTGCATGGCATCAGATGCCCTGGCAGAGGCCCGTCCGTACACCAACGGTGATATTCCGTTCCTGGTAAGTGCAATGCAGATAAAGGATCTCAAGGCTGACGTTTACCGTTTTAATTCAGCAATGATTCTGATGGCAAATACAAATAATCGTGACGATTTTCTGATTAACAGAGACGAATTGTGGCGCAGCAGAGAAGAATTGAGTTACGCTGTTAAGGTTATTGAAGACAGTGTAAACGATCCGTACGCCGCTGAATCATCTGAAATTGCCAAGCAGTTACGTGAAATTCTGCTCAAGTCTGAAGATTACGCCAACAACCAGAATGAAATAGTGGCCAAGTACAACAATTTCAAAGACGGTCCGGATGTTTTGGAAAACGTGTTCAGAAACATTCGTGAAACTGAACAGCTGGTAAGCAAGCGTGAATTTTCTCCTGAAGAGGAAGTAAGATACGTACAGGTAACCAGTGCCAGAGCCACCTACGAAACAGCCGTAGAGGAACTTTTTGCTTGCAAATCAAGCACTGAAATGACCGAGGTGGTGGATAGAATTCAGAAATCTCATGAAGAATACATGAGACTTATAAACGATAACGTGGATGTATTCCCAGAACTCAAGCATGCTTTTGATGAAGCTAATGTAACCTTCAAGAAGATGTTTGCAAACAAGGGTTACGGTTCAGAACTGTACTCTTATCTGCAGATGAAGGAAGTTCAGGATGGTATCGATATGTATTTCAACAAGGCCATCAGGGATGTAATCAAGGAAATCGACAAGATTGAAATCAAGCTGAAGGCAAGATTCAACTAGGATTTCAGCTACTGTCTGAATAAGGAAAGTCCCGTTATCAGAAGCTTTAAAGTCTGCTGATAGCGGGTTTTATTTTATGTGAACGCCTGTTTCCGGTGTTTTTGCCGGGGCTTGCGAACGGGTTAGGATTTTTGTGTTTTTGTAATCTGTTAGGTTGGGAAAAATGATGAAGTTTTTTAAATTATGCTGTCTGCCTGCAGTAATCATGCTGGCAGCCTCATGCGGCGACAGCGGGACCAAAGTGGTCATATCGCTGGATAATACGGAAAATAAGCCTAAGACCCAGACTGAACTTACACTGGAGAAAACCATCCTTGAATGCCGTGCCGGCGTTATCGAAAAGGTAACCGGTCTGGACAAGGATTCGGTTATTGAGGAGGGAAAGGAATATCTTGACAGAAACGATCAGGCCGGAGCCTCAAATTTCTTCATGGAAAAGCATCCCGATCTGTTTTTTATCGCTGAAATGGTGCGTACCGGGGTAAAGTGCGATGATTTCAAGGGCAAGACTCTGAAGCAGTACGTGTCTCACCCGGTAAATCAGAAATGGCTTAAATCATATCTGGAAATGAACATGATGCAGCTTCATGATCTTGAGGAGGCGACGGCAAAGGGAAAGAATCTGTCAAAAGAGCTCAGTCTTCTTAAGAAGCTTATCGGTGTTAATCTGGAAATGATTAATGAAAAAATCGATCCTGATCAGCTTCATAAGAAGGTCGTGTATACCCGGGAGGTTGAAAAGCCGGTTCACCGTCTGGTATCCGATCTCAGAAAATGCATCTACAGATACGGCGGTATCAGTGAATGCGACAAGGGGCAGGTTCCTGACGTGATGAACTGGAACAGGTTCAGAACCGAATACGTGAGCTCCATTGACGTGATAACCATCAAGCAGGGGAATTACATAGTAAGAGCCAATACCACCGGCAAGGAATTCGGAGATAATGCCGACATGATTCTGGAAATGTTCATGGCAGGGCCGGATGTGGACTACAGAATAAGTCCGAGTTCAGGATGTCTCGCCAAGGGACTGTGTGATGAACGTCATTTCAAATAGTCATCTCATGGCTTAACGTAAAACCGGAGGAAACTCCGGTTTTACCGTTTAAAAGCGTCAGAAAATGAATTTTCTGAAAACGTTATCTTTATTTACCGTAAAAGCCCGGAAAAAGTCGGGTTATAAATGTGATATTCTCGGAAAAATAAGCAACATGTGGCTTTTCTTTTGCTGTTTAATATCTGATTTACGGTAATTGTCTCATTTTTTTTAGATAGTTCATCATATCATGATGTAATAGCGAAACCATGTTTTCTGCTCCTTTTTTAATCAATCGGAATGGAAGAACCGTTTTGGTGAAAAGTGGCGGTAATTATTGAAAATAAAGCTTTTTTTCGTGTACGAACAAGATATTTTGAGAAGAGAATTATGGGTAAAATGAACGTTGTCGGACAAATGAAATCAAAGCTCGTTTCCGGATTAAAAAGGAGATGGCTGAACGTCCTGTCTCTGGGGACTCTGTCTTTTGTTAAAAAATCCATAATCAATGGTGTGTATGTCGGTTTCGGCATTCTTATTTTTCTGATATCAGCCCTTCTGCTTGGAGGCTTCTACAATATCAGTTCCATGAATTCTTCCATCAACGACATCACCGAACAGAACATTCCTCTGAACAACAAGTCTCAGGAAATTGAAATCAAGCTTCTCTCCCTCAGTGTCCGTCTTTATGACGTGATAAATTCCGATACGGTTGCGGATCTTGATAATCAGATTATCATCCTGAACCGTTCCAGAGAAGAATTTGAGAACAGCCTCAACAAGTTCATTGATTTATCAAGAGATGATCAGGAAATCATGAGGGGAATGTCCAAGGTTGCAGATTTATCAAGAGGTTACCTTGATATTATCGATACCATCCCTGATCTGAAGAGACAGAACATGGAGCTTACCATCAAGGCCAACAAGAGTCAGGCTGACTTCATTGCGTGGCTCCCCGTTTTCAGACAGATGATTCAGGAACTCAAGCTTAAGGTTTTTGATGACTACGTTGATAATGTAATGCTTAACCTTCTGACCTACCAGTCCCTGGTTGAAAAGAAGGTGCTTGAAGCCCTCGGTTCCAACAACTATGACGAAATCGTCAAGGACCGCAAGTCGGTGGGCGTGTTCATTGTTGAATATGAGGAATGGGCTGACAATCTTTATTCCGAAATGCCTGAAGCACAGAATGAGATAGGCGCGCTTATTGCCAACTTCAAATATTCATGTTCAGATGACAACGGCGTGGTAGGTCAGCATGAAAATCTGGTAAAGA
>NZ_JNKD01000055.1:0-19607 GCF_000701925.1 Ruminobacter sp. RM87
ATCAATGTCCTTTCTCTGTGATTTCAGATTACAGATATACTTCTCGGTATTTTTAATCAGGTCATCCTTAAACTGCACCTGACCGAATATTTTATCTTCAGACATGCCATAACCTGGTTCAAAAGAGCACAAAGTAAAGTTAGAAGAGTGGACATCAATTCCAATATATATTATCTTATTCATAACGACCTTCATTCAATGCATGTATTAAATTCATTTAATGTTTGCGGTAAATCCGTATCTGTTTATAGACATCTACAGTTTACACGGTAAATCCACGTTTTGCATTCATTCGTGGAGGTCGTTTCATATTGTCTTTCACCTTACTGTCACTAAACTAACACTTTACTGTCACCAAAATGGGAAAAAGGAGGTAAGAACGATTAAGATTTAAGCATTTTACAACCCCAGGGGGAGGTCAAATCTCTAAAACTGCGTCAAAAAGCTTCGGCCCCCTGCCTCCAAGCAGAAAAACGCTAATTCAAACGGGGATATAATCTGTGGATAAAATCGAAAGAAACATCATTTAATACCAGATGGTTAATTTCTCCTTTGATGATGAAAGAAGATGAGGAGAGATACATCTTTATGGTTTTTTGCATCAGTAATTGGATTGTTTGTATGAAAAATATGATCGATGTCTACCAAAAATAATAGGCTTTATGTTTGTGGTTGCGGATTTTGAGGATTGTTTGTGTTTAGATGACGATGTTGTTGATATTTGATTGCCTGGATGAAGATATGGATTCTTCTATAAAAGTTTATAAAATAAATATTTTATAAATGTCAATATATCCTTTTAGGAAATAGCAAACAATTATATAAAAACAAATACTAATCACAATATGCACATTAAAATTGGATGTTTTATATTTTCTACTGTTAAAAATCTGGCCCAGTGTGTTAATAATATAAGTGTTAAACGAGCTACCGATTGGAATTGCTGATGTGAGATTAAATGAAGTAGCATTAGAGCATTTTGGTTATTCATCATGTAAAGACAATGAGGCTGCTCAAATTGTTTTTTTTATTTAAATGAGGTTAATGATGTTCAAGAATTCCTCTCAAAAAAGTTCATCGATAAAGGATATAGCACACGCCTATGCTTTAGGTTGGGAATGTTCCCGAAATAGATATATCGCCAAAAGAAACATTTATGGAGAAGTCAATAGAAACAAATCAGAAAATGTGACCACTAAAGATATTGAACGGGCATTTATGAAAGGTTTGGCGTGTGGTCTCGGTTGTGCCTGTGCTGAAAGAGAGCAGACGATATCAACAATAAATAAAGTGAATCTGAATAAATCGTCAGGTGTGTTTCTGAATAATGAGAATGATACTATTGAATACAGTTCATACTTTAGCGACGGCATTGCAGAAGATCGTTTTGTAACACTGTATACCAAAACAGGCAGACCTTATCCTTATTTCTTTGATGATTTAAGTGAAGAGGAAAAAGCAGAGCTTGATAATAATCCCGTAACCGGTGGCAGGTATGATTACGTTAAATATTGCACTGACGGTTCCATCTACGATGTTCACCACATAATAAGTGCTGAGGCACTCAAGGCCACAGGACTGTTATCTTATAATACAGCACCGTGTATTCGTATGCTTAAGAGTGATCATCAAGATACAAAATCTCACGGTCGCTGTAAGTTGTCTGCAAACTATAGAACCAACCAGATTAAACTCATAAAACATGGAAGAATAAAAGAGGTTATTCTGAAAGAAATAAATACTATCCGTTCGCTATTTGGTTCCTGGTACGACCGAGAAATCAAAGAAATGCTGAAATTCGTGAACAAATTGGAAGACAATAATTGGGAGGTCTAATATGAAGGTTTTTGAATGGATACCAAATAAGTCAATCGGGGATTTGGTCTTCAACATGACAAGAGAAGAAGCCAGAAAGGCAATGGGGAATGCAACTTATACTCCGTGGTTTAAAGGAAGATCGGATATCTATAGAGACTACAGTATGCGTTTGGATTATGATGAAAACGGACTTCTTGAGGCTGTTGAATTTCTGGGAATGGAAAAGGGCTTTTTTGAAGTCTGGTATAACGGAAAATTAATATACCCAAAATATGAAAAGCATTTTTTCAATATTTTTGATAAAAGCAAGTTTACTCCTGATGAAACAGCATCATCATCTTATCAGTGTAATGAGCTCAATATCGCTGTCATCTGGAGTAAAGATGATGGTCCTGCCTGTATGGTGGGAAGGGAACATTATTGGGATGAAGCCGATGAAATAATAAAAGAACATTCTCTTCTCTGCGATCTGTCATTCAAATTAAAACCCGGCATGACTAGGGAAGAAACACGAGAAATTCTTAAAGAGAAATCTGATAAATTGATGGTTAGGGGGCGTGATGATATCTATTCCAGATATCTGTTAGTTGAATTTGATGAAAATGACAGAATGGAGTCTACAAAATTTGACTTTGACAATATGTAGCCGGAGGTTAACACTATCAATGGGCAGATTGGTTATTTAGCCTATGAGCTTCTTGACGGTAAACTAATCCGCACCGAGGCTGTGAAGGTGCTCCGGATAAAGTAGCAGAGCACCATTAGAATCGCTTTACTTACCGTAGCGGAATGCAGAATTGCCCGTGAGGTTTTTAAGCTGAACCTTACGGGCTTTTTTGTACTCGTCACCGATGAAACCTAGCCTTAGCAGAAAGCACCTGAATGCGTACTTGTCATTGTCGGACTGATTGGTGCAGGAGGATACCCGTTTAAGCTTCCTTGCCAGATCGCAGAGTCTGCTCACAAACTCAGTGTAGGCAGACACCTCATCGGGATTGGTGGTGAACTGAAACCAGGCAAAGCTTACATTATCCTCCGTGATTTCAAGAGCCAGCTTATCAGTAACAAACGCTCGTGCAAGCAGTTCTGATTTGTTCTCAATCAGTTTCTGCAGATTGGCGAGAGCCGATTCGGTGAAGCTGTTTTTGGGCATGGATCTGATAAGCCTATCCTCAGTCTGTTCCGTGCTTCCGGTAAATCCCTTGTCAGCTAAGTGGATAAGCAGACGTTCAATTGTTTCCTTATCTACAGTATCCGGAATTCGTAAGGTTCCGTCCTTTTCTAAAGTGCAGTCTCCGATTTTGTAAGCCATGCTCGGTACTTTCTGATAGCACGGAATGGCACGGAGTGCCGTGGCTATTTCTTCAGCGAGTTTAGGTCTCTGCTTTGGCTGTAAATCGAATCTAATATTTGTTTGCATGATTGTACCTTCCTTTGTTGTCTTAGGTCGGTACATATATATCCCTTTAAGGTGGCTGGATAGCAAGTTGTATGTGAGTGATAAATAAAGAGAATAGAACTTTAAATAGCATAGAAATTGCGCAAAGTCTATTGTTTTTTCGATTTTGCGAAATTCTGCTCGGAATGTTGTGTATGCACTGTGGTATCATGCAGTGAATTTGAAATTAAAATATTGCGGATAAATTATGTCTTGTCATGTTTGAATTATGATTCGAACAAGTGTTACTGTTTGTTTTAAGTAGATGACAAGAGCATATTTAAAAAGGTTAATTTTGGGAATGGTGGATAATGGATAATCAGGTACATAATTCAATAGTAAGTTTCATATGGGGAATTGCAGATGACTGCCTGCGTGACGTTTATGTAAGAGGTAAGTACAGGGATGTTATTCTTCCAATGACTGTTATTCGTCGTCTGGATGCATTATTGGAAGATACCAAAGAAGCAGTCCTTGATATGAAAAAGATGCTTGATGACGCAGGTGTCGATAATCAGTGGCCTGCACTTTGCAGTGCTGCAGGTCAGGCTTTCTGCAATGCATCCCCATTCCGCTTGCGAGACCTTACCAGCCGAGCAAAAAAACAAAAACTCAAAGCTGATTTTGAAGCCTATTTGGATGGCTTTTCACCTAATGTTCAGGAGATATTGGAGAAGTTTAAATTCCGCAATCAGTTGGATACCATGCTTGACGCTGACATTCTTGGCGCAGTTGTAGAAAAATTCATATCTTCCGACATAAATCTTTCACCAAAACCAATATACAAGGATGAAGCTAAAACCATTCTTAAGCATCCTGGTCTTGATAATCACGGCATGGGAACAATCTTCGAAGAACTGATCCGTCGCTTTAACGAAGATAATAATGAAGAAGCCGGTGAACACTGGACTCCTCGCGATGTTGTTGAACTGATGGCTGATTTAATATTTCTGCCTGTCGCTGACAAGATAAAAGATGCAACATATTCCTGCTATGACGGAGCCTGTGGAACCGGTGGCATGCTTACTGTGGCTCATGATCGACTCCTTACTCTTGCAGAAAACAACGGAAAGAAGGTTTCAATTCATCTGTACGGACAGGAAATTAACCCGGAAACTTATGCTATAGCCAAGGCTGATATGCTCCTTAAGGGAGACGGTGAAGAAGCTGAACATATAAGCTATGGTTCAACATTGTCTCAGGACGGAAATGCTACATTGCAGTTTGATTTCATGCTGTCAAATCCTCCATACGGGAAGAGCTGGAAGACCGATGCTGACAAAATGGGAGGAAAGGACGATATTCAGGACAGCAGATTCAAAACCAAATTGAATGATGAATCTGAACTCAAAATGATACCTCGTACAAGTGATGGTCAGCTTCTTTTCTTACTGAACAATGTGGCGAAGATGAAAAATAATACCGAATTAGGCAGCCGCATTGCTGAGGTACATAATGGTTCATCCATCTTTACGGGAGATGCCGGAAGCGGTGAAAGTAATGCCCGTCGCTATCTGATAGAAAACGATCTTGTAGAGGCAATAATTGCTGTTCCGGAAAATATGTTCTACAACACCGGGATAGGGACTTTTATTTGGGTTCTTTCAAATAAAAAAGAAGAACGTCGTAAAGGCAAAATTCAGCTGATCGATGCGACCTCCATGAAGTCTCCGCTTCGCAAGAATATGGGAAATAAAAACTGCGAATTCACTCCTGAGATCCGTAATGAAATCGTGCGCATTTTTACAGAAATGGAAGAAAGCGAAGTCAGCATGGTTCTCAATAATGATGAGTTTGCGTACTGGACTATTACTGTTGAACGTCCTTTGCGTCTGCGTGTATATTCTGATAGAGAGATCCCATCCGAGACATTTAAGAAGGCAGAGGAATTGGAGACTGCCAAAAAGGCTCTTGCATCTGTTCCTCCGGAAACACCAAAAGATGATTGGACTGCGTTTGCCAAGGCCACAAAACTTAAGGCTACAATTCTGAAAAAAATCCGCCCATTCATAACCGAAAAAGATTCACAAGCAAAGCCGATTGATGAGCCAGATGTTGATCTACGTGATACCGAAAATGTGCCGTTTACATATGAAGGTGGTATCGATGCTTTCATGAAAAATGAAGTGTTGTCATATGCTCCTGATGCATACGTAGATGAAGAAAAAACAGCCATTGGGTATGAAATCAGTTTTACCAAGTATTTCTATAAGCCTATAGAACTACGTGAAATGAGTGACATATTGGAAAGTCTTAAAGCCTTAGAAAAAGAGGCTGACGGTGTGCTTGCTGAAATAATGGAGGGGATGTGATGAATAAATACAGTGAATACAAGGATAACCCCGTTCCATGGATAGAAAGAATACCTGCACATTGGGGGTTGATGCGAGGGAAAAACTTGTTTGCAAAAATGCAACGTCCAGTGAGGGAATTCGATGAAGTTGTAACATGTTTTCGTGATGGAACAGTAACTTTAAGAAAAAATCGTAGAATTTCAGGTTTTACCGAGTCATTGAAGGAAATTGGTTATCAAGGGATTCGTAAAGGAGATCTAGTTATCCATGTCATGGATGCATTTGCGGGTTCGATAGGTGTTTCCGATTCTGATGGTAAAGGAACTCCTGTATATAGTGTATGTCAGGCAAAAGGTAATAGTAATAATCAGTACTATGCGATGTTATTACGAGAGATGGCTAGGACTGGCTACATACAGTCTCTATATCGAGGAATAAGAGAACGTTCTTCTGACTTCCGTTTTGAAGTGTTTGCCTCTCAGTTTTATCCGGTTCCTCCCCGTACTGAACAAGATCAGATCGTGAAATTCCTGGATTGGAAGGTTTCGTGTATCAACAAACTAATTTCTGTTAAGAGAAGAAAAATTGAAGAATTGGAGGAACTTAAGCGAAGTAGAATTGGTTATTTGATAATGGGGCAGTCAACGAACATACCTAGGCGTAAAACAAGCATCTGTTGGGTAAAAACTATACCAGCTCATTGGGATGAGAAATCTCTGATTCAGTTTGCAGAAGAGCAACAAATTAAGAACACAGGGATGATCGAGGACAACTTGCTGTCTCTGAGCTACGGGAAAATAATCAACAAAGATATTAATACAACTGACGGTCTTCTTCCTGCAAGCTTTGAGGGCTACCAGATTGTATATAACGGTAATATTATCCTTCGACTTACAGACCTCCAGAACGATCACAAGAGCCTTCGCACTGGCATTGTTACCCAGACCGGAATTATTACCTCGGCGTATACTTGTCTTAAATCGAGAGATGGTATTCTTTCAGAGTACCTTCAATTGCAGCTTCATGTAGCAGATCTCTGCAAAGTTTTTTATGGTATGGGAGGAGGTGTTCGTCAGAGTATTGGCTTTAAGGATATTCGTGGCCTTATGATCGCAATTCCACCAATTAATGAGCAACAACAGATTCTTAATCTTGTACACCGTGTTGAGCAACCAATCAACCTCGCCATAAATAAAAACAAAGAGATTATCATTACCCTCGAAGATTTGAAGAAACGCTTGATAGCAGATGTCGTTACCGGTAAAGTTGACGTCCGTAATATTGAAATTCCTGAATATGAATTTGTGGAAGAAGAAAATGATACAGTAGCAAATTCTGACAACAAAGAAGGCCCAGAGGAATAGGTAGTTATGGCAGATAAAAATGAACTTATTCCTAATAATCAAGGTGATGTGATTATTTATCAAACTGACGATGGTAAAACAAAGATCGATGTTCGTTTTGTTGATGAATCAGTGTGGTTAACACAACTACAGTTGGTAAAACTATTTGACAGCAGTAAAGCTAACATAAGTGAACACATAAAAAACATCTATGAGGAAGGAGAATTAGATGAAGAGTCAACTGTTCGGAAATTCCGAACAGTTCAAATTGAGGGAGACCGGGAAGTTACGAGAACTGTAACTCATTATAATCTCGACATGATCATATCTTTGGGATATCGAGTAAAGTCAATTGTTGCCACCAAGTTCCGACGCTGGGCAACAGAGAGATTAAAAGAATACCTTATCAAAGGATTCACGATGGATGATGACCGCCTGAAGAACCTAGGAGGTGGCAATTACTGGAAGGAACTTCTTGATCGCATCCGTGATATCCGTTCATCCGAAAAGGTTATGTACCGTCAGGTTCTTGATTTGTACGCTACCAGTGTTGACTATGATCCTAAAAGCAGAGAATCTGTTGCTTTTTTCAAGATGGTTCAAAATAAACTGCATTACGCTGCCCAAGGACACACAGCCGCCGAGGTTATTTACGAACGTGCTGATGCAGACAAGCCTTTTATGGGGCTGACTTCTTTTTCCGGAGATTTTCCGACATCTAAAGATATAGGGATTGCCAAAAATTATCTTTCAGAAGAAGAACTGAAAATTCTGAACGGAATTGTTTCTGGTTATTTTGATTTCGCAGAAGTTCAGGCAATGCGCCACAATCCGATGCATATGAGTGATTATGTGGAGCATTTAGACCGCATCCTCTCGACTACTGGTGAACAGATACTTGTTTGTGCTGGAAAAATCAGTCATAAGCAGGCAATGGATAAAGCAAATCGGGAATACCAACGTTTTCTTGTGCAGAACCTTTCTCCGGTTGAAGAGGCGTACCTGCAAACCATAAAGGAAGTAGAAAAAACTGCTAAGAAAAAAACGAAGGAGAAGTGATTATGCCAAAATTTACTGATACCAGAGAGAGTGGTTTTGAAACATTAATTGTTAAATGGCTTGTTGAGCACAATGGTTACGAAGAAGGTAATAATGCTGATTACAACAAAGATTATGCAATTGATGAAACAAGACTCTTTCGTTTTTTAAATGAATCTCAGTATGAGCAGATGGAAAAACTCGGAGTATTCCATTCCGAGCAGAAAAAAAGACAATTTTTAAATCGTTTGCAGGGAGAAATAGCCAAACGAGGCATTATCGATGTTTTGCGAAACGGCATCAACGTGTACCCGGCAAGCCTTATAATGTTCTACCTTGCTCCTTCTGAAAATAATGAAAAGGCAAAAGAGAATTTTGAAAAGAATATTTTCAGCGTAACTAGACAGTTGCGCTACTCCAATGATTCGTCAAAACTGGCTTTGGATTTATGTGTGTTTATAAACGGTCTGCCAGTTATAACTTTTGAACTTAAAAACCAGTTTACCAAGCAGAACGTTAATAATGCCGTGGAACAGTATAAATCAGATCGAGATCCAAGAGATTTGATATTCAGTTTCAAGCGTTGCATGGTTCATTTTGCAGTAGATGATGCACGCATTAAATTCTGTACCAAACTTGCTGGGAAAGACAGCTGGTTCCTTCCTTTCGACAAGGGGTATCTTGACGGAGCAGGAAATCCTCCAAATCCTGAAGGCATAATGACCGATTACCTTTGGAAGGATATTCTTACAAAAGAAAAACTGACTCTGATTATTGAAAATTATGCTCAGGTAGTTGTTGAGGTTGATGAAGACACAAAACGTAAAAAGGAAATTCAGATTTTCCCACGTTATCATCAGTTGGATGTCGTTACTAAACTGCTTGACGATGTTAAGAAAAATGGTGTCGGTAAAAAATATCTTATTCAGCATAGCGCAGGCTCAGGCAAATCAAATTCAATAACATGGCTTGCCCATCAATTGATGGAGCTGGAACAGAACGGAAAACCAATGCTTGATTCCGTTTTAGTGGTAACAGACCGACGAATTCTCGATAAGCAGATCAGAGACAATATAAAACAATTTGCCCAAATACACAGTACAGTAGCGTGGGCAGAACATTCTGGCGATTTAAAGAATGCCATTCAGGATGGTAAGCGGATAATAATAACCACTGTAGAGAAGTTTCCATTTGTAGTTCCTGAGATCGGAGCCGAGCATAAGAATAACAAATTTGCCATTATTATTGATGAGGCGCATTCTGGCCAGAGTGGCAGGAATTCAGCTCAGATGAATTTGGCTCTTTCCGGTCTTGCCTCAGATGAAGAGATGGATAATGAAGATAAAATTAATGCAATGATGAATGGGCGGAAACTGCTTCATAACGCCAGTTATTTTGCATTCACTGCCACGCCTAAGAATAAGACGCTGGAAATCTTCGGTGAGCCATATGAGGATTGTGGTGAGACCAAACACAGACCGTTCCATGTTTATACAATGAAACAGGCTATTCAGGAGGGATTCATTCTTGATGTTCTTCAGAATTACACGCCTATCGATAGTTTCTATAAACTGTTAAAAACAGTTAAAGACGATCCTAAGTTTGATAAAAAGAAGGCAGAAAAGAAACTTCGTAATTTTGTCGAAAGCCACAAGTATACCATTGAGAAAAAAGCTGCCATAATGGTTGATCATTTTCATGAACAGGTGATAGAAAAGGGAAAGATTGGCGGCCAGGCACGAGCAATGATCGTAACTGCCAGCATCCCTAGATGTGTTGAATACTACTATGCCGTTGAAGATTGTCTGAAGGCAAGAAACAGCCCGTACAAGGCTATTATCGCCTTTTCAGGAGAACACAAGCGTGATGGCCAAGAAAAGCCACTTACGTCAGCATCAATTAATGGTTTTTCCGATAGTAAAATCCCTAAGGAATTTAAAAAGGATCCGTATAGAATCCTTATTGTAGCTGACATGTTCCAAACAGGTTTTGATGAACCACTTCTTCATACAATGTATGTAGATAAGATCCTTTATGATATAAAGGCGGTTCAGACACTGTCCAGACTTAACCGTTGTCATCCGAAAAAGTATGATACCATTGTACTTGATTTTGCAAATGATCCGGAATTGATAAAACAGTCGTTTTCACGTTATTACAGAACCACAATCTTATCAAGTGAAACGGATCCAAATAAGTTATACGACCTTATAGCGCTCATGGTAAAACATAATGTATATGCCGACAGCGAAGTAAAGATTTTGGTAAACAAATACCTGAATGGTGAAAAGCGTGAACATTTTGATTTTATCCTTGATTCATGCGTGGCAAGGTACAATCAATTGGATACAGAATCTCAGGTTGAATTCAAGGGGGCTGCTAAAGCATTTTGCAGAACATATGGCTTTTTAGGTGCAATTCTTCCTTATGGCAATGCTGACTGGGAACGCCTTTCTATTTTTCTGAACTTCCTTGTACCTAAACTGCCATCTCCTTCCAGTGATGATTTCACCAAAGGAATTTTAGAAACAATAGATTTGGAAAGCTACCGTAATGAAGCTAAAGCCACAATGTCCATAATTCTTGAAGATAAGAATACAGAGGTTGATCCCGTACCAACCGGAGGTGGTGGTCGCATCGTTAATCCTGAACTGGATTCGCTTTCCTCTATCATCGCTCAGTTTAATGATATTTTCGGAAATATTGAATGGAACGACGCTGATAATGTTCTCCGGCAAATTCAGGAGATTCCGGGAATGGTGTCTAAAGATGAAAAGTATAGGAACGCCATGAAGAATTCTGATGAGCAAAATGCAAGGATGGAGAGCGAACGAGCTTTACAGAATGTCATTCTTTCTATAATGAAAGATAATATGGAACTGTTCAAACAGTTCCAGGATAATCCTTCCTTTAAGAGCTGGCTCTCAAACATGGTGTTTAATCTGACCTATAATCACGAAGGGAAAATTTTCGAACCGAGCAGAACAAACTGACACACTGTATATTGTGGTGTTTCGCATGGTATCGTTACATATATTTAAACACCAAGCAAACACCATTCTTTTGCAGAAGTGCCGTAAATCCGCGGTTTACGGCACTTCTGCGGTATATAAGTTCTCCTTCTCGAATATGCGTTGTTTTACGTCAGGTATCTGATTTCTTCCGCAATGTCGGTTTTCCGGTGTATACGGTGAATACCCGGAAATCTCACGGCGCAAAATTGAAGAAAGCTAAAAAAAATCAGTATGGGTAAGGATTTTTCTTTGGTGATCTTTTCAGGCTTTATTATAATAAGACAAGAGAAAGAGAACAGATAACAAAACTCGGCGTGTTATAACGCCTTTCCGATATTTTTTATTTCACGGATAACGGATACATTCTTACGGCTGTCTGTGCCGGCGGTTTTATCCGCTGCTTCAGAAGTTTTTTTACTGTTATGACCGTGAAAGACTTATGGTTCAGGACGGATATCATTCATCCGTACCTGCGGCGGATGATGCGTGTATTCCGTACGTGGATATGCACATCTGTCCGGAATTCCGCCATAATCGGCTCTGTTCAGTGTAGGAATATAAGAAGAATAACGATTAATGTACTTGTAGGGTTGTTGCGGTATGTCCAGTCATATTGAACATGAATCAATGGAAAACTATCTTGAAACGATACATAAGCTTGGAGGACTGAAGCAGAGTGTCCGTTCCATCGATATTGCCAGAGAGCTTGGTCTTTCCAGACCTTCGGTGAGCCGTGCAGTGAAAATCCTCAGGGAACGCGGGCTGATAACCGTTACGGAAGACGGATTCATCAGTCTGACCTCCGCAGGTAACGACCTGGCTGAAAGGGTAATGCATATTCATGCCTGTCTAGTAAAGTTTCTCCTTGATACCACCGGTGTCACTGTCGTACAGGCGGATATCGATGCCTGTCGCATTGAACACGTGGTAAGCGATGAAACGGTAAAAGGGATAGAAGATTATATCAGCAGGAACAGCCTGACCGCTCCTGAAACCGAGACCGAGGTCTGCTCTCATTTCCCTGACAGTACCGAACTTCTGGAATCCGGTGAAAACTATCTGGAAACCATTCTTATACTCCGCAGAAAAAAGGACTGGGTAAGAGCGGTGGATATCGCCAATCTGCTTAATCTCTCCAGGGCTTCGGTAAGCCGTGCCATAGGAGTGCTCAGACAGAAGGGGTATCTTGACATCGGTGAAGGAAATGAACTGATTCTTACCGCCAAGGGTGAGACCTGCGCCAGAGAGATTTACAGCAAGCATCTGCACCTTGAAGCCTTCCTGAAATTCACTCTCGGCATCCCTGATGAAATTGCGGACAAGGATGCCTGTCGTATCGAGCATATGATAAGCAGGGAAGCTTTCCAGGGAATCAAAAAGTATCTTAAGAATCACGGGGTAAAGGTCGGCTGATTCCGATTCCAGAATTATCTCAGGCGGCAAGCCGTAATCTGTCTGTCCGATTTACCGGAATGTTCCTGTACCGGCTGCCGATATGGTCGGTTACCGCCTCCTCTGCAGACTGAACCTTACAGGTGTGCTTCTCCGCTCCGATAAAAGAAACAGCCGGTTCTGAACGATATGCACGGAATGCTGCATGATAAATCAGGTTGAATGTTCTCCTGCAATTAATCGTTACGGCATACCGGTCTTAACCTTTTTGGTTGATTTTCAGAAAAGAAAGTTTAAAGTATACATAGTGATATGCGAAAAGCCGGCCTGCGTGCTTCTTTATCTGTCAGCAGGAGCTCGTGGAAAAACGGTGATTTTTTCAATAATGGGAATAACGAAAATGATGACACCTGCAACCAAATTTCTGGACAGTAATAAAATCCAGTACAGCATGTATAAGTATGAATGTGATGCCAAAACCGATTTCGGTCATATGGCGGCAACCAAACTTGGCAGGGATCAGAACGAGGTATTCAAGACTCTGCTTATTCATCATGAAAAAACCTATGTTACCGCGGTTATTCCGGTGAACTGCAATCTCAACCTTAAACGTGCAGCCAAACTTGCCGGTCTCAAGAATGCCGAAATGGTAAAGCCGGCCGATGCCGAAAGACTTACCGGTTACGTCTGCGGCGGTATCAGCCCGTTCGGTCAGAAGAAAAGAACCATGACCCTGGTGTCAGACAGGGCGCTTGCTCTTAAGGAAATGCTGGTAAGCGGCGGACAGCGCGGTTTTTCCGTAGGTCTTCCTCCCGATGTGCTGATTAAGGCTCTTGATGCCAGAACAGGAGATATTACGGACGACCAGTAATATCCGTCCCGACTGTAAAGCCCGTGGCGGAAAGGCTGTCGGGTTCAGCTGCTTTAAAAACACAAGCCTGCTCTGAAATAATTCAAAGCAGGCTTTAATCTGCATAATACCGTCTGAGAACATCAGGAATGTTTTCAGTTTTTCATTCCGGAAATCAGGCTGTTACCTGTTCGGCGTTTTCGTAATTTTCAATATTAAAGAATTCATAAAGTTTGAGGGAAGATTCATGAGTGGAATCTTCGTAACCGAAACGGAGAACCAGTTTACCGCAGTAGCGCTCCTGAGCCCATAATGAGAAGTGGAAGTATCTGATCTGATAATGGGAGTCATCAACCACTTTTTCCAGATCGGCATGGTCGAATGACTGAGTGAAGGAGATGTCTTCCTTCCAGTACTCATTCAGGTTGCCGATGGTATAGAGAAAACAACCGCCAAGATTCTGTCTGGTAATGGAATACTTGTTGTTTATGACAAGCGTATCCTGATCTCTCATGACAATCTTGTTGAAAGATTTAAGATAGACTTTCTTTGATCCGGTTTCATCCCGTGTTTCGGAAGAAGCAGGGCATTCTTCCGGTTTCTGTTCATTAGTCCCGCTGGTATGTGTTCCTGAAAAACCTGCATTATCCGTATCTTTATTAAAGAAATTAAATTTAAATGCATGTCTTAAGTTCATTTTTATAAAGTCCTCGCACAGGTATGTCTGAAAAGAAAAATGACTGATTATCAGGCCTCTTCCGGCAACACCTTGTTTATGAAAGCCGCCACTCTCACCGGCGCTTCCTTCTGTCTTATTTTTATAATTATCAGCAGTTTGATTACTGTATTTTATTCTTTGGTCTTATCCGTGTTTTCTGAATTCTTTCCGGCATCCGTTATGGAGGATAGGCTAGTCTTTCCTGCCGAAAAAGAGATATGTTTGGTAAAAACACATTAACTATTGTAAATTCAGAACGGCATCTCTGTTTAAAGGTAATATTCAAAATGTGATGTTATACATATCACCTGATGTTAAAAGGTGAGAGGTATCAAAATATTATGGCTGAAAAATTACTGAAAACAGCATGAGAATAGTGTTTTCGGTACCGGACAAGCCTGACTGTTCATGATCCGCAGTCCGGCAGCTTCCATTCGGTGTGCGGCACTGAACCTGTCATCAGTCAGTGATTCTGAATTCAGTTTCAGGATCCTGTATTAAATTTAAGGTGATTGAACCGACAGAAAACTGAGTACTGAAAAACTGTTCCGGGCATCGGTTTAAGACATACGTGCTGAAAAGCCGTATGGCAGATCAATCGGATTCTGATATTTCAGATTACGGAAACACCGTGCAAAAACAGATGGATGGAGTGATGCGCTGAATGGGCTTAAATCAGATGCGGGCTGTGGTGAATGAGTTCTGAGTACAGGAAAACCTGAGGCGAAGAAATTTCTTTCTTCACCCGCCGGTTTCCGTTTCTGTCAGAACGTCTGTAACAATTGATTCTATTCAGAACGTGAAATCATATCATCCGGAGATTCCGGATAAAGGCAGGTATCAGATACCTGCACCCATCATGATTTCATTTAAATTAACGCGATCCATTTCTGCAAGATCCGCGATTGTGGTGTGGTCCACCACTGAGTTGATGCTTTCCTTAAGCTTTTCCCAGAGATGATAGGTGGCACATGAATACTTTCTTTCACATGGAACCCCGTTGTTTTCCAGACATGGAACAGGGGAGAGATCACCTTCGGTAAGTCTGAGAATGGTTCCAACGGTAATGTCTTTTGGTGCTTTGGCGAGCTCATAACCGCCCTGAGTACCTCTTTTTGCACTGACCACGCCGCCACGGCGCATCAGACCGATGATCTGTTCAGCATACTTTTCAGAGATATTCTGTCTTTCGGCCAGTTCCTTGAGCCTCACAGGAGAAGACTGATCGAATTTCGCCAATTCAATCATCAGTCTCAGAGCATATCTGCCTTTGGTAGAAATTTTCATACTGTATCCTTACGTTTGTCGAATTTATAATTATTTTTTAGAAAAACATATCACAATGCTATGATTTTATAATACGACTTAACTTATAAAAACGAATATATGTAATAATATGTTTTATTTATTTAAATTTTATAATGAAAGCAAATTTAAATATCTTTTGTCAGAGATCTCTTAAATTTGCTTAGCATAATATACTATAAATTGATATGAATTTACAAGTTTGTAACTTTGGTTTTTGCGACGATGGAGCAGTTTTAACCACATTTGTATAAAAAACGTCTGTTATCTCAGGTTTTTTCAGGAGCGTCAGCACCTTGTTTTTTCAGGAGTCCGGGACATTTCTGCTCATAAAGAAAATATATTGCACGCATCTGTTTGCCGTGCGGTCGGTTATGAGCGGTGTTCATGCGGCGGAAATGGCGGTCTTACCGGCGGTTTCAGGAGAAAATGAAGAGTCCGGGGCTCTGTTGCAAACTTATAAATTCCGGAATATGCCGGATCCGCGGAAAATGACGGTAATGAAGTTAATTCGGAAAAATATAGAGAGTGTTTACGCCGTACCTTAAGTTATGTTTAAAGTCGGTACGGCATAACCTGCATGAGAACCTTAATCAGGTTAAATGTCAGTGAGGGTGTTTTCCTTTTCATTGAAGTAGTAGCACTTTACGCCGCATTCACTGAACATTACCTTGGAGAAGTTCCAGGCTTCCTGCCAGCGTTCATTGACTTTTGTATCAATAAAAACCTCTGATATACCGGCCTGGATAATGGCCTTGGCGCATTCCTGACATACCGGCAGATTATGAATGTAGATGGCTGCGCCGACAACTGAAGAACCGTTGTAAAGGGCGTTCAGAATGGCATTCATTTCGGCATGCACCACCAGCTTGTATTTGATTTCCCTGGTGTTGTAGCGTTCAGGAGTATCCGCCACTCCTCGCGGAAAGCCGTTGTATCCCTGGGAAATAATCTGTCCCTTGTCACCGACGATAATCGCTCCGACCTTGGATGACGGATCCTTTGACCAGGTGCTTACCAGTTCGGCGATTTTAAAGTAGCGGCTGACCCATTTGAGTTTTGATTTAAGTTCCGGTGAAACTTCATTCCGGTTCAGGGCATCTGCCTGCGCTGCCGGGGTATCCCTGATTCCGTTAAGGACACTGTCAAAGTGTTCTGCAATGACGGGATTCTGACTGTTTAAACGCAGACAGGCTTTAAGCAGGGGATTACGGCTGCCGTCACGGTTGTTTCTGTAAAAGCCTGCTGAATAGCTGTTTAAATCAATGAAATAGGTATAGTCGGCATTTTCCGATGCGTTTCCCCTGAAATTACGCGTCATGAATTCAAAGGCTTCGTCGTCATCGCCGCTGATGACTCCGCCGGTGTTTTTATTCCAGAAAGGTGCGGTAGCCAGAAGATACCCGGCTTTTTCCGGTTCTCCCTGAGGTGTGCCGAAGGTTAGGGTTGTACCGTTCTTTAATTTCAGTTCAATATTGGCGTAAGCTTCCATCTGCGTGTCCTGACTGTTTTTCAGATTGAATTATTTTCCATGTCGATTTTAAAACGATATGCGCCGTTTGCAAACAAAATCGGCAGAATGTAATCGTAAATCCGTATTTACTTCAAAATGATGTGGTTTTCTGTTTTAAATATCGGGAATGTCTCTTAAGTACTGTTTTTTATGGCGTATAAAATCTTAATGTTTTTTAACAGGCATAAAGATGTTATAAGTTCCAATAATAAAAAAGCATGTAAAAGAATCAAATCTGAATAATAAAGTGTGCAATAGGTATGGCTGCAGGTAATTTTTTGGCCTGTATACGGTAATGGTTTGTCATAACTGATGTTAGAATACGTAATGAAGCTTTTGAGGAACGGCCATGAAAAAAGTAAAAATCACCGTAATGAGAATTTCGAGATACGACGATCTCATCGCAGAGTATGAGAATCCCATACCCCATCCCTGTGACATGCGGGAGGGTATGGTTTTTATAGCTGACGGATGGCGAAAGCCGGACGATTTCTGCGAAAGCGCCTGGACTTCGATTTCCTCGTTTGTGATGACTCTGGCCTGCGGCGGTTCAGGCATTTACGACGGCTGGATGAAAAATCCCCGTTCGGCCATGATTTCCTGTAACGACGGATTTCGTCCGGTGAGCTTTCTGCTTGAGGCTCTGGATGAGGAAGCATCGGTGCAGGAATAGACAGGGCATGACAGGGATGTGACGCCGGCATGGTGTTCACGGGGTGATAACGGATACGGCAGATTAAAGGTGACAGAGGTGAGCAGAGTAAAGGTATTGAGATGCAGACTTACGGAAGATGTTTTTTCCGTTCCCGTTCATGAGTATGTGTCTCAGCTTATTCCCGAGGACTTCTATTCGAGGGTGCTTTCAAGAAGAATAAGCTACTATACCGGAAGGCTGATGCTGGCTTCCGCTCTTGCCGGGTTCTGCGGAGTCAGGGGACTTCTTGAAACGGATATCTGCTGTTCCGAACACGGCAAGCCTTATCTGACGGAGTCCTTTTATCTGAGAACCGGTATCCGTAAAAAAATAGGATTCAACATCACTCACAGCGGTAATTTTCTGTACATGAGCTTTGCCGATGCGGAAACTTCCATAGATCTTGAAAAAATAAAGCTCCGCAAAACCATGCATGATGTTGCCGGAAAGTATTACAGTGCGGCGGAGAACAGGGTGATGGCTGAAGCGGGGGAAAGAGAGGCGGAGTGGTTCTTTCATTTCTGGACCGTGAGGGAAACGCTGGTCAAGTACAGCGGAAACGGTCTGCCTGACATGAACCGCTTCAGCTTCTCTGTGCCGGCGGCGGATTCCGGCGATGCCGAATCTTTTGATTTCGCGGGAAAAATGGATATTACCCCTCCTGATGACTGCAGTGTTTACCGCAGAGACAGTGTGATAGCCACTTTCCTGATCAATGAGGAATCCGCGGCAGGCGATGAACAGTATTCTCTTTCCCTGTATCTTGATTCATTTTCGGATCTGTCCTCGGTTGAATTTCTGAACATGAGAATTCCCGACGCGACTCATGCAGAACCGGATTTTATAAGGATTCCTGCTCCTCGCAGTATTCAGCTTATCAGCAGAATCTCCGGACGATGAATTTTAAGGCCTCCGGTTTTCTTCACATTATCCGCCGGCATTAAGACGGATATACATTTCATATACGTATCAGTCGGATTTTTTATAAATTACCTTTTTCCGGTTGCCGTCAGTTCTGCTTTTCTGTTCTTAATCTGATCGGAATACAGAAGATAAACAACATCACTTTCTTATTTGTTTAATATATTGCCGGCTATTGATTTTAGTCTGATAATGTTTAAAAAATTTTATGCAGTTGTTAAAAAATTATTAATTTTCTATTGTGAATGTTAATAAAATGTATTAATATTTTCAAAAGTCAAACGGGGTGAATTTCATGAATAATGAGATTCGGCAGGAATAAAAATTCCAGAACCGGTAACACCGGAAGACACTGATGCGTTCACTATAAAAATTACAAACATAACTGATTTAGAAACACATTGGCGCAGATGTTTCTGTTACCTCAGGCTTTCCCGTGATTGTGTGTGGCTCAAAACGTTGATTATCAGCATGTGTATGAAAAAATTATCCCTTTTAGTTCTTCCTTTACTGTTTGCATTCTGTTCCTCTCAGGCTCTGGCTTTTACCGCTCCTTCAGGATATGTAATGGGTAAGTCCAGAACCCTGAAGAATCTGTACATCGAAGATTACCGCAATTCCAACGGCGGCGTGATCTATAAGATTGATTACAACAACTACCGTCATTTCAAGATCGATGAAAAGCTGGTTCTTAACGGTCTTAACTGCATGAATGTGGAAATTTCAGCAGATGAAAGGGATCTTTATGCGGATGAATGTACCGCATCTCCAAGAGGCTCATTCTTCAGCACCGTATCTCACAATACCTATACCGTTGAAGCCTACGCTGCGGATGAACAGATCCATATCGTGGTTTACAATCATCGCGTATCAGACGATTCTCTCGCTGAACTGAGATGGTAGGCACGAGTTTATCTTAATCAGTACTGAAAAAGGCAGCCGTGAGGCTGCCTTTTTTCCCGAGTTTGATACTTAATCGGTGACAAACCCTGTATTTAAGCCAAAAACGAGCTTTTAAGGTGTTGTGTACATCGATTTTAGTATTTTTGAATGATAGCGGTTTAAATCTTCAATCCTCACATATCTGGAGTCAAATTTGATCCCCAGGATTTTATCCAACTCATCCACTACAGACTCTCTTTTGTTCAATGAATATATGTCCTTGGACAATTCTGTTGCCATAGCAGAATTTAATCCGTCTATTATTTTCCTGCCGGAGTACTGATGTTTCAATCTGAGCTCAAGCATTCTGAGCATGGTGAGAGAAAT
>NZ_JNKD01000056.1:0-15919 GCF_000701925.1 Ruminobacter sp. RM87
TGGCACGGAAAAATCGTAATACATTAGTTATATCCTTTAGTGTAACCGTTACACTAAAGGATACCATAATTTTTATTGAACAACAAGACCTGAACATATTGAATCTGCAATGTTTGGAGATATATTTGGGAGGTACGTTTATGGGGTAGTGGAACTTTTATGAAAAGTTAAGAATAATGCTTCAATTGCAGCCTTATGCTCCTCTTCTGTATAGTTTTCGTTTCCTGGGTGGGGAGCTCCATCCCTCATATCCTGTTCCTGTTTAATCCAGTTTGTATAGGTATTGTAATGTAATCCCAGCAGTTTTGTTGTTACTCTAATACTCAAGGTAATACTTTTACCGATGAGTATAATTTCACCATTGTTCGTAGTGATACTATCTATTTCCTCAGGTGTCTGCTTAGATTCATTTATCAACGATATTATTCGTATGAGGTCTTTTCTCCTCTTATTCCTTCTCGAGCAACGCCTCTGCTTTTTTTATGAAAATTTCCTTAACTGCATATTCAGCCAAGGCGGTTTTATGCCTGTCTATGTCCTTATTCAGGGCTTTGATATGAGCGTTCAACTCCTTGTTTTCACTCTGATGTTTCTTAACCGCTTCCGTCAGCTCTGCCACCTTCTTTCGTAGGCGTAACAATTCCTGATGTTCGTTTAAGCTTGATTCTTTATTGGCATTCATACAGTTATCCTTCCACCTGCTTATTTCTGAACCGGTCAAATCGTTCTTCCTACAGTATTCACCTTTTGCTAACTCATCCAGTTCATTAGTTTCAACAACTACCTGAAATTTCTGCTCAGAGGTCAACTTACTCTGGTCTTGATTGATTGTTTTGGCTATATCAACTGCTGACAGCCCTAATTCCTTAGCAATCTCTTCCCTGTACAGCTTTAACCAATTATAAATAGCACTTTTGGAAATACCATGCTGTTCAACAAAATCCTTCTGACTTAGATCTGATAAAAGGTAGTTCCTTACGAATTCTTTCTTGGCTTCCTCTGTGTATATTTTACGTATCATATTATACCCTCAATTGCTTGTAATTTACATCACAAACAACTATACCACGTAAGGATGTCGGCTACGGTTTCGATATTATATTCCTGAAGAAGCTGTTTGATAATCTGATGCTTCCCTTCAGTCATCTGGATCATGTGGACGGACTTTTTTTTCTTTAACCATAATGCAAAACTCCTGATTATATAAGTTAAATTATATCTCAGAAATTTTTCTGACATTTTTAGCTACATGTAATTTACAGAGTTTGGTTCACACGCCCTTTCATCAAAATTACCAAATGTAAATGTCGTAATATCAATGAGTGTAACAGAATGGATTAGAATGTTATTTACAAAAAAATCGTTTTTGTAAACAACAAAATACTAAGGCAACAGCTCCACCAGGTTGTTGCCTATAGAAAAATTTTCACATACTCTTTAAGTCTGAAAAACTCCTATCCCATCATATACCAAATTCTTACTCATTAAATTTATATAAATATTCTTCTGCTAATTTAGCTATGAGCTTGATTTCATCCTGATTCTCATAATCCTTGAAATTATATACATTCTTTGATGATTCATTTGGTTTGAAATATTTTTGAGGAGAAGTCCAATCTTTCAGATTAAGGAACAAGAAATTCACCACTGAATCCCTAAAGTCTTCATTTAATACGAAGTCCTCAAAATGCACTAGTTTAATTCTATCTGCCCCCCCATGTTGTGTTAATAACTTGATTTCAGAACTTATTTTTTTTAATTTTGATTTATATCTACATACAAATGTTTTAGCCTGCTCATCAGTATCTTGGGAATATGCAACACATTCACGTTTAAGGGATACATAATTAGATCTTGGATCTCGGATAACAGCTATCATTTTGGCATTATCTAAATATTGCAAAATTGAGGCATTATTTATGTGTACAGCGTTATCAATTATTATCGTGGAATTATCATCAAAATCAGCTGAACATAAAGACAATAAAATTTTACCAACTGAATGTAAAGAACTATTACATAGCTCTTTATTTCTTGATAAAGCGCCTAAAATGAGGTTACCTAACGATTTACCCATAATCCCCATCAATTCTGCATACTTTTTTTTACCATGCTCTGAATGAGCCCTATTATATGCACCAAATAAAGCTTTATGAACCCACCAATTACTAGATAACTTTTGACAACCTAACAAACCGAAATAAAATTTGATAGCTTGTTTCCATAAAGTGTCATGATTATCCTTATTCTTAATCAAATTTTTAAAGCCACATTGTTCATCTTCAAATATTGACCACTCATAACCAGAAAAAATAACATTGTCAAATTCTTTTAAATAATCAACAACTGCTCCACTACCACTCCAACCAATTCCAGATAACAAAATATAGTTATTATTAGACGGTATATCAATTTTTATCTCTTTTTTAGTAGTCAGACCATTAATCAATGATATAAATGAATTTCTATATAACAATTTAATATCTTTTTCTTTAAACAAAATTTCTAAAAGATTCTCAAATAAAATTGAGGACTTATCAATATTATTCATAAAATAATCACTAGTTAACAGCTCTGTAATCTTTTCTCCTAAATCCATTTCCTCTGTATAGTGCTTATTAAAAAATTGATTAACATCATCTTGAGGGTACAGTTCTTTAAAGGCTGAAATTGCAGTAAAGAAATAATAAGAATTTAATCTGTAATTAAAATTTTTAAAAATCTCAGAAAAGCAGGTCAACACTTTATCATATTGTTTTATACTTAAAAGATAACTCATTTCTTTACGTCTTAATACAAGACTCGGTTTGTGTAAATTTTTCATAAAACCATATTTATTTTCCTTAAGTGTTATCATTGGTTTTACAAAGTTACCTGTAGAATCTGAATAATCCTTAATTTCTATAAAAGTTAACGTTTTATTTAGCACAACTTCTCTTAGTACATTCTTTAACTCATTTAAAGTAGTCACCTGATAAATTTTTTTATAACCGCATGCTTTTGCTATGTCTAAAATTTTAAATTTTTGTGCACTACTTTGTGTTATGCTATGATTGTTAATTGCAATGTGAACTAAATTGTTAGGTTCATAATTCCCTATACGGGTTAATGCCCCCATTTGCATTATTAACGTATCATATCCATCAATGCACCATATTCTTTCTTGAGGTCTAATAATAGACAAACTTAGTGCAATAGATGAGGCATGTCCCATAGAACAATTGGTTAAAAAATCACATTTATGATCTTGACGCTTCTTTTCTCGAAGTTCAAATAATTCAAAACTGATTTCATCCGTTGATGAAATCACGATATCCTCTCCAGTAAAGTCTGTAATGGTATTAACTATGGATTCCCTCATAGATATATCATTGTCGTTGTCAACTACATCTATGTCACTAATTAAAGCCCCTTCTTTTATTACAAAAGCAACACTTCTATCATTACCTAATATTTTTTTAAATTCTTTTATTTTTTTTAATAAATCTTCTTCTGTTGTTGTATTTTCTACAATGTAGTATGGTATATTCATTATGTCTAACAGTTTACGTGAAACATTGTCTTGATACACATATTGTTGAACATCATAGATTCCAGGCTCATCCATCCAACCAATCACGTAAATAGCAGGAATGCTATATGCGTGCTCGTCCATTAATGACGTTATTGGATTAACTGCATTCCCCTCACAGCTATTTTGCATATAAACTACTGGACATTTTTGAGTAGCTAAATGATAACCTACAGCCAAAGCAACAGCATTCCCCTCATTTGCTGCAATGATGTGATGACGAGGAGATGAGCCAAACTTCAGCTCAAGGTAATTACTCAAGCTCTTTAACAAACTCGAACTAGGTACACCTGTAAAAAAATCACATTCCAACGAATCAACAAAGTTTTTAATTTTCATAAAAATCACTCTAAATCTAAATTTAAATTTACCTATTTGTTCGCCTTTTCGAGACAAAAGAAACAAAATATGGATTCTTTAGGGGAGAAACTACTAAATCATATTTTCATTTATTAAAGAGAGCTACCTCAAACTTGACTGAGTTAACTAATACACAGTCATCCTCTCCTTAATAAAACAAATAAAATTTTCAGTTTTTAACAAAACATCGTATGTTTTTATTAAATCTATGGTAATTATCTATAACACATGACTCTACGATATAATTTCCAATTTAAACTGAATTTATTCATTTATGGATTAGTTCTAAACATAAAGCTTAAAGTTTATCTAATACTTAAACCTTGTTACTTTTATTTGTATTTTCCTTTCTATGCTAATTCACCTATTATGATAAAATTCATTTAAATAGTAATATCTTGTCATGACATATCTAAATTAACATCTGACGACAACATTAGACATGTTGCTATAGTTCTAAAAATCAAAAAAATATCCTCTTGTTGCGAACTATTTGTCATTACATCCAACTGATTCTTTACTTTATTAATCTGTACTAATCTTTCAATGTCTGTATGTCGTCTCGCATCGTCTAATATTTGTTTTGCCTGCTCTTTTCTATCAATCAAAAATTTCTTTAAAAATGTCATCTGATGCGACTCTATTTTTAGATCAATAGATTTACAATTTAAACCTTTATAACCATTCATTTCTGGCTTCCATGAATCAGCGATAAAAGGATACTCACACAATTTTGGATTTGATCGATACATGCAATTGAAATGCAACAATTCCCTGGATCTGGCAGACAATGAAAGTTTAAAATACAATTTTGCTACATCAAACGACAATAAAGGAAATCCACTGCTTTCTCCATTTAACGGATTGATGTAACAGGAATTTCCTATAATGTTCTGAAAATAGAACTTCTCAGGTTGAAGATTATTCTGATATTCATGATAATTATCAGTTACCCAACTTGATACCTGCTCAATCTGAGCTAGTCTGCTGTAATCAGATAACATCTGATATTTATCAAACGACTGACTATAATTAATAAACTTCATATAAGGCTTATTAGATACATTATCAAAATCTTTATCAGAAAAATATTGATTCCACCATATACCTCTGTACAACCCCCCACCAAATGAACTTAAAGTAAAATTATCTCTTTCAGAAAGCAATGAACTGCGTTGATTGAAAGTTCTTATAAAATGCAAACATAATTTCAACAAATCCGAGGAATTATCAAAATTACGCTTATTTGAATTTAAATCTGCGGAAGTTGTGAATCTGTTTATTCCTACAGAGGAACAAAAATCTGCCAAGTAATCATGATTAGTACTGTCTGAAAATACCTCAATTTCATTTTTATATGATGATGACAGGGCTAAAGCCAATAATAATCTGCTATCTTTATCACCAGAAATTAAAAATCTTTTATTCGGCATCCTGTTCACATAACATTCAATTCTTTTAACCAGTTTATTGAAAATATAATCCCATTCGTCATTTGTCAGGTCTGAACAAAGGTTACTATCTTTTGTAAAGATTGAATCCTTATATGGAACAAGAGAAAAGCCAAAAGATCGTCCTATTTCTGCTTTTATATACTTTTGAGAGTTAAGCTTATTTACATTACAGAAAAGAGTTTTATCAAAAAAAATATTACCTGATGTTATCATCCATGATAACGATAAATAATCATAACTGAAGGAATCGTTCACAATGTATGAAATTAACTTAGATACATTTGAAATAAGGTTTACCCCTAGTTTACTAGAATAGAAAACTGGCACACCACCTGAAAAACAACTAAAAGCAGAAAAACCATTTTTATTAGTTATCGATACACAGGAAAACTCTTCATCAAATTCTCTGGAAGCCTCATCAATATTATGTAAATTCAACCAATCCAAACAATCATCTGCTTTTATATTTTTATTATTACTGTTAACAATGCACAAACCATGATTATTCTGCTCTACGAACATCTCAAGATCCTTCTTGTTATCAGAAAACGCAAAGTATGCCCATAAACGCTGAGAAGACATATTTGAAATGACAAATTGGGTATTAACAAAGAAGATATCTGAAAACCGACTCTTTACAGCGGATTTTTTGTCATTTACAAGGTTATTAATTTTAGTGAAAATTTCTTCAACCTTTGAAGCTTCACCACTTAAAACAAGATATGAAAACATATATTTTTATAACTTACAAAATCACAATACTATTTAAATTTAACCGTTTAAACATTCAGATAAAATCTGAAAGTCTTCTTCAGAAACAGAAGTCACAGTACATGAAAGACTATTTAATCTTAATGAAATTTCTATTTCATTATTTCCATTCTTGTACATGTAAACCCCATTTTTCTCCATTGAGTTAACTGAGTATTCCTCAAACGAAGAGCAGTAATTAACCTTATAACCATCGTTTTTAAGAATCCCCAGCAATGCCAAAAATATAGGAGTTCTTGAATGATATTTATGAAGATAACTATTAGTGCTCAATTTATATTCAGGGTATAAAAACTTTAAAAATGAAGAAGATCTGGCTTTATTGTTCTTACTTTCTTCTGATGTAAACGAACCGCCGTGATAATGAGCCACATACAGATTATGTATCAGAACATTTCTAAAACCTTCTCTGATAGCTCTTCTAGACCAGTCGTTTTCCTCACCATATCCGCGACCAAACAAAAATTCGTTAAAACCGCCTATCTGTTTCCACACTTTTTTAGATATGGCCATACTGAAACCATGGGCAGTAGGAATATCTACATATGAATAGGTATCATTAACTCTTAATGCTTTATTGATATTTTCCAGTCCGACATGTCCAAGAAAATCTGTATTTAAACGATCATTATTTAAATACGGGAAACTGAAAATTCCGGCTCCGTTGGACATAGGGGTAACAGAGGCTATATCTTCATTTGCAAGCGGAGCTATAAGTCTTCTCATCCAGTCATAAGGAACTTCAGTATCTGAATTCAATAAAATGAAATTACAATCTTCCGTATAAGTTGCAGCTTTATTAACTGTTCTTACAAAACCCAGATTAACCTCGTTTTCAATATAAATACAATCAGAAAGAGATTTAACATAGGTACGCAAATATTCATTAACATTTTCATCGGTAGAACAATCATTTATGAAAATGAATTTATGTTTGCCTACTGTATTTTTAACCAGTGAAGGAATTAACTTTGTAATATGAACAAAACCATTGTAAATAGGAACAATTATATAAGTTAATTTTTCATCCGTTTTCTTCGATAAATCTTCTTTAGCAGTCAGCCCAAGCTTTGGAATCTTCGAATATTTTTCAAAACTGATATCGCTAAAAATAATGTCTTCATTTTTCTCAACGTAAGGCAAGTCTCCATATAAATCTTCGATGAAAATATTATATTTCCTTGCTGGCTTTATACCTTTCTTAACAAAATCAGCAATTACCCCCCTATAGATTTCAAATGTAGATGTCTCTAAATATTTCTTTCTGAACTGCTTGCCTATCTCTGCCAGTTCACTGTCAGAATATTTTAATGTCTGAAGAATAGAATCATGTAACGCATCAGAGTCTCCTGGAGCAACTATAAACACGCTGTTGTCCGGAGCGACATATTTTGCACCGACGTTATGAGTCATGATGCATGGCTTAGACAGCATTGCAGCTTCAAGAACAATTCTGGAACAACTTTCATAGAGAGAAGGTACAAGGAACACGTCTGTATTCATGAACACATCCCACTTATGTGCACCGCTTACCTCGTCTATCCACTCAATGTTGCTGTATCCCTTGGTTATGTTTTTTAAAAATTCGTAGTACTCTTCATAGTTGTTTGCCTTTTTACCGATTATCTGTAACTTCCACTTGCCAACCAGTGACAGATTAAGTTTTAAAAATGCGTTGATACAAACATCAAATCCCTTTCGATTGTTTATAGTTCCGCAGATAGTAAATACACGCACATCGGGATGAGGGCGGTAAACAGGTAACAACGAGGTATAGTTATCTTCGACACAATTTCTAAAAACACGAACTTTGTTCAGGTCAAATAAAGAACTGCAGTTTTCTTTCGCATGTTCAGAAACACAGACAATATTCTCTGACTCATCATACAGAAAATCACCACAATGGAACTGCTCAATATAACGATTCAACATCGATATATCTTCTCTGATCATCCATAAATGAGGAATATTGTTATCTCGGCATAATTTTGCGTAGGAATTAACTACAACAGTGTTCAGAAATACATAACTGTAGCTTTTAATATAATCAAGAACATTTGGGAAAAGAGAAACGTCTCGAGGAACATAGAAAACATTTGCATCTATATCGTTATAAATATCCTCTATTCTTCCACGAGTATAAAAAACCCATATATCTACATTGTACCCAAGTGACAGCAATCCTTTGGCAATAATCTTTAATGAGTGTGGAGCTCCGGTATTGCTTAATTCATGGCCAATCAAAAGAATTGTCTGTTTTGACTCGTCACGCTTTGCTTTATGAATCCAATAGTTGGTTGAGCGTTTTTCTTCCAGACCATGTTTTAAGAAGTGTTCTACCGGATTGGCTTTTGCCTTGCAGACATCGGAATGAATGAACAGGTATTCCTGTTCATTAAAATTAAACTTTCTTTTCTCCTTTTTCCCGGTCATTTCATAATGAACCAATGGGCATATTCCGGAATGTTTGACATCAGGATTGTTATTCAAATAATACTTTGAATCAAAGAATTTAGAAGGATTAAACCCCTGTTTTCCACCAAGAGCGAGATAATGCATTACAGGATCAACGCTACTGTCCAGAGCGTATTCTTTAGAATACCAAACCGGATCAAAGAAACTTGATTTACTGCACAGCTCGTAATGCTTAATCAGATCCTGTGATGACATAGAGCGAACAAGCTTGGATATGGCTGATTCTAAATTTATACCTGCAGAACCTTTAAAACCTGCTGAAATAACTTTCTTATTATTGTTAGTTGCCTCAGCTGTTTTCTTTGTGACATCTGATTTTTTTGTTGCATCAGTATTGGTATTACCATCTACTTTTTTGGCAGGAGCAGCCTTGACACTCTTTTCTGTTTTTGAGTCAGAATCAGATTTAGAATTGGATTTAGCTTTATCTCCGGTCTTGGAAGGTGTAGCGGATTTCACGGAATTCTTTTTATCATAGACAGGGTTCTGATAATTTACTTTATCTACAAGAACATTTGATTCATTATCAAAAAGAGCAACAGAAAACTCAGCAGGTAAATTCGCTAAATCATCGTTAGATAATATAAGAGCAAATCCGGCAAATCCACCATTAATCCCTTTATCTTTCAAATCTTTTCGTTCTAAATCAGCTTTTATGGTGACGTTTCTTTTATTTTGAAATTCCAGTCTTGCCACCCTTGGAAGCTGGCTTTTAGGATCAGCTGAAGCTAACCAGCCTATAAGTTTTTTCCCAAATAATTTAGAACCGAGTTTTCCTTTAACATTAGGCATACACTAACCCTTATATTTTCTTTTTTATACCCTATCGATACAACAATAATTCTTAAGAAAAATTTACTTTTCCCAATTTTTTTGAACAAAACCGTTTTGGAGGCATTCCTGCTCAGACCAGCTGTTATTGACAAAAATTTTCTCATAATCGGCTTTATTGTCTTTTAATACGGCGGTAGATTTCTGTAATTTGTGGTACACAACCGCATCAACAACATAATAAATTTTCAGACCCAGCAAATGACGTATGTAATCACAATAAATTCTGTCTGAACGATAATGTCTGCCATGCTGAGAATCTAAATCACCAGCTAATCTGTAAACATCCCTGCGAATGTACACACTGAAGAATGGAGCAAAGGAGAGTTCTATACATTTTCCATTGCTGAAGAGAGGAACGTGTTCAATATTAAAATGTTTTATTGATAAATTTACGTCACACTTGTTCTTTTTATTTGCATATGGCACATGAATGCTAATTGAACCGTTATCCTCATAGAGAACCTGTCTTGGCACAACCAATCCTACATCATCCAATGAGTAAGCAAATGCTTTCATTCGTTTGATGGCATCAGAGGTATAAACGGAATCATTGTTCACAAGCAAAATATCATTTTCCGGATTTGCAACATGAATTCCCTGGTTTACAGCATAAGTAAAACCGTAATTGCAGGTATTTTTAATTAATTTTATCCTGTTTTCTTTTTTAAGAATCTCTAATCTTTGAACACATTCAGGCGATGAATTATTGTCAACAACAATTATTTCAGAGCAGCCCGCGGAAATCAGACTGCTGATACATTCTTCAAGGTCATCAATGGTTTCATGATTAGGAATGATTGCCGATACATTAAGATTTTCAGACTTGCTGTTTTGATCGTGTTGAATATAATTTTCAATCTTCAGCGGATTAAAAACTTCTGTATCTGTTATGGTATTCTCTGCTTTGTTAAAGAAATAATTAGATAAAATCACCGGAATTGAGTAAATATCAAAGGAAACACTCAATCTCAATATAAAATCATAATCAACAAGTCTTCTCAGAGAAGCATCAAACCCGCCTATTGCATCATACGATTTGCGGGTATGCCCAAAACAGTTTATATCAATGTAATTTCTGTTTTCCAATAATGATTTGTTAAATGATGCAAATCGCACTGCATAACACTTGTCGCTGTTCTGCTTGAATAGATACTGGCCACAATAAACTGCTGACGCTTTCGGGAGGGCTTCAAATGCCCCGACCATTACCTTTAAATAACGATTATCCCAGGTATTATCAGAATCAAGATAAAAAATATAACTCCCCTTGGATTTACTAACAGCCAAATTTCTGGCATGGCTGCATCCTCTGTTTTCTTTACTTTTCAACAAGATGATTCGGGGATCTTTAATGGATTCAATAATACTGACCGTATTGTCTGTACTTCCATCATCTACAATTATCAGCTCAAAATTCTGATATGACTGAGCCAAAACCGAAAGTATGGATTCCTTAACAACTTTTTCTCGGTTATATACTGGCATGATTACAGAAACCAGAGTACTTGAATTATGATTTGCCAATCTGGACGCTACATTTTCCATAAAGGCAAAACATCTTTTATAGTTTTCTGAAAAAGGAGCATATGCTATTGGCATAACCATTGAATACTTTAAATATTCATCAAAATTCCGAGGAGTAAAAACTGGCTGATTACTGTACTTTACCTTGTCAATCAATTTATTCAGTTTTTTATCCCAGAGTGATACCTCAAAGGTCTCAGGTAACTGAGCAATCAGCTCCAGAGGAATGTCAAAAACAAAACCGGAATTTCCGTTTATACCTTTGGATACTAAGTCTTTTCTGAATTTATTTGTTTTAACCGTAAAAGAAATACCGTTAGGAAATTTCAACAAGGCATTCCTTGACTCTTTGGCATCAGCATCAGTAGAAGCCAGCCAACCGGATATTTTCAGATTGTTTAACTTTGAATTTAACTTACCTATAACTTTCTTTTTTTCTGACGAAACTGAACCTGATTCTTTTTTAACTTCTCCGGATACACCACCATCGTTAAAAATCTGTTTTTTTAATGAGTCCAGATCAATTTTTATTACGGATTTGGCAATTTCACTTTTTGTTGTTTTATCGATTAACTTTACAATATTTTTTGTACTCAAATGAACATAAATCTTTTTATCGATTAAAACGCTAAAACCATTATTTATGTGAGTTTTATAGTTCTTTGGATTATGCCTTTTCTCATTGCATAAAACATCTATTGCAAAACCATTAATTTCTACCACAGCATCTCTCGGAGATGTTGAGGAAGGATCTAATAACCAACCGACAATACGATTGTTGTACAGAACATCAGAAATCCAACCACAAACAACACTATCCATAAAACAACTCTAAAATATATTTATTAGTGATGGTAAACAGCAAACTAAAAGGAATTACGATCAATGAAAAAAAACATTCATAGACATCTAGGAGGTTAACAAGATCTTATTTAGCTTGATTTGTGTCCCTTAACTTTTCAGTCCGAAAGAAAAAATACAAATATCTATAACTCATCTATCCATATATTATAGAAAAGTAAATACTTCTACCTTCTGCAGATTATGTTTCACTCTGCAGACAAAATAAGGGTATTCATCTACCTATCGACAGAAAACTGCCAAAACTCAAATCTATAAATAATTCATCCCTAGGAAACTAATCAAAAACCAAAGCATTTTTAAATGATGAGGCTTTTCCGTCTTTTTCAGAAACATTTACCTTCACACCTTCAACCAAAGGCCATTCAATACCGATATCTGGATCGTTCCATAAAATTGAATGTTCAGATGTAGGGTCATAGTAGTTTGTACATTTATATACGAACTCTGCTGTTTCACTCATTACGTAGAAACCATGCGCAAATCCTTCAGGAATCCAGAACTGACGCTTGTTTTCGGCAGACAGAATCACACCTACATACTTACCGAAGGTCGGTGAACTCTTTCTTATATCCACTGCAACATCAAATACTGTACCGGATACTACTCTCACCAGTTTTCCCTGCGGATTGTTAAGCTGATAGTGAAGTCCTCTCAATACACCGATACTGGACTTTGACTGGTTGTCCTGCACAAATGTCTTATCACATACAAATTCCCTGAAGAATGAATCTCTCCAGGTTTCCATAAAGTATCCGCGTGAATCTCCGAATACCTTTGGTTCTAAAATCTTTACTTCCTTAATCTCTGTATCTATTACGTTCATCATTAATTTCCCAATCATGTGTTATCTTTTTTTCTCGGCAAGTGACAGCAGATACCTGCCGTAGTCATTCTTTTTAAGAAGTGTAGCCTGCTGGAGCAGTCTTTCTTTTGTGATGTATCCTTTTCTGAAGGCTATTTCTTCAGGACTGCCGATGAGACAGTTCTGTCTTTTCTGCAGAGTCTTGATATATTCTCCTGCTTCAAGCAGTGAATCATGGGTTCCTGTATCCAGCCAGGCTATTCCACGACCGAATATCTGAACCTTCAGCATCTGTTTTTCCAAATAAATCTTATTAAGATCAGTGATTTCAAGTTCTCCTCTGGCAGAAGGCTCAACCATCTTGGCGTACTCCACAACATTGTTGTCATAGAAATACAGTCCGGTTACGGCATAGTCAGACTTCGGATGTTCAGGTTTCTCTTCCAGAGACAGCACGTTGCCGTGTTTGTCAAATTCAACAACACCGTATCTTTCAGGATCAGCAACCTTATATCCAAACACACAGGCTCCATCTTTAATACCGGCACATTCATTCAGAATTCTTCCTAAGCCCTGTCCGTGATAGATGTTATCTCCGAGAATAAGACATACACTGTCATTTCCGATAAACTTTTCACCTATTAGAAAAGCTTGGGCAAGACCTTCAGGTTTCGGCTGTACCGCATACCTGATTCTTATCCCGAACTGAGAACCGTCCTTAAGCAGAGTTCCGTAACTGTATGAATCTTCAGGAGTGGTTATAATCAGAATATCCCGTATGCCTGCAAGCATCAGCGTTGCCAGAGGATAATAAATCATCGGCTTGTCATATACCGGAAGAAGCTGCTTGTTGCATCCAAGTGTTATAGGGTACAGTCTGGTTCCTGAGCCGCCTGCGAGAATAATGCCTTTCATTCAAATCACCTCTAACCTGTAACTACTGAAGATAATATTCAATGTTGTTATCAATCTCGGACTTCCAGTCACTGGCAGAGATATTGAAAACACTCTTTATTCTGCTTAAATCAAGCTTTGAATTCAGAGGCCTTGCAGCCTTGGTCTTGAACATTGAAGCAGGGATTGGTCTGATGGAAACATCTTTGGTTATAAGCTGTTCTTTACGGGAAGACTCATAAATGCTTTTGGCAAACTCATACCAGCTTACATCTTCTTTTCCAGAAAAATTGAAGATTCCCCATTCGGAGAAGTCAGGTGTGTCATCCAGCACTTCCGCAATTTTCAAAATCGCAGAAGCAATGTCTCCGGCAAAGGTCGGACCTCCAATCTGATCGTTTATAACGGTCAGTTCATCCCGTGACCTGAAGAGATTCAGCATGGTCTTAACAAAGTTCTTTCCGTGTCTTCCGAAAACCCATGAGGTTCTGAGAATAACGTATTTGTCAGTGTTTTCTGCAACAGCTGTTTCTCCTGCAAGCTTGCTCCTGCCGTAGGCATTTATCGGATTAACAGTATCTGTTTCCTTATAGTATCCCTCCCTGGTTCCGTCAAACACGTAATCAGTTGAAATGTGAATCAGAGGAATGTTTTTCTGAGAACAGATCCGGGCTAAATTTCCGACGCTGTCGGAATTAACCTCAAAAGCCTTCTCTGGTTCATCCTCTGCCTTTTCAACATTAGTGTAGGCAGTTGCGTTTATGACAATGGTTGGATTAACTGATTCAACAGTCTGTCTTACCTTCTGAAAATCGGTAATATCCAGCTGAGAACTGTTGGTGGCACTGAAATCAAATCCCTTTGATTCAGCCTGTTCTGCCAGACAGTGTCCAACCTGGCCGTTGGAACCTAAAATTAGTAATTTCATATTTATTGTTTTAATGCAGTTTTATTATTATGTTTAGTCGACTTGTTGTCAGAAGCTGGAATGCAGAAAATTTAAACTTTCAGTAATTCAGTCCTCTGTTATATATAATCTATGCAATATGCAGAATCTTCTTCCACCATGAATCATTATCGAGGTACCACAGAATTGTCTTGTGAATACCGGTCTCAAAGGTTTCCTGAGGCTTGTAATTAAGTTCACTCATGATCTTTGAGGCATCGATGGCGTATCTTCTGTCGTGACCCAGTCTGTCCTTTACGTAAGTAATCAGAGTTTTGGTTGAAACTCCTTTTGAAGCAGGACATTCCGGATACTTTAATCTGTATGATTCATTGTCCCTGAACAGTGAATCAATCTTTTCACAGAGAAGATTTACGATATCAATATTGGTCCATTCGTTGATACCGCCGATGTTGTAGCTTTCTCCAAGTCTTCCGCTGTTCAGAATAAGGTCAATGCCCAGGCAGTGATCCATTACAAACAGCCAGTCTCTGATCTGCCTGCCGTCACCATAAATAGGAATATTCTTACCAAACAGAATATTGGTGAGAGTTAAAGGAATTAACTTCTCCGGATGATGGTAGTAACCGTAGTTGTTTGAACAGTTTGACATGGTTACATTCAGACCGTAGGTATGATGGAAAGCTCTTACAAGCAGGTCTGACGAAGCCTTTGATGCTGAATAAGGAGAATTAGGCAGGTACTGATTGGTTTCTCTGAAAGGATGGTCTGACAGAGTCAGAGTTCCGTAGACCTCATCGGTTGATACATGATGGAATCTGTGATTTTCCTTCCCGGTATCTGAATCAAGCCATACAGCCTTGCAGGCTTTAAGTAATGAATAAGTACCCAATATGTTGGTATTGATGAATTCATCAGGACCGGTGATAGATCTGTCAACATGAGATTCTGCAGCAAAGTGAACCAGTGTATCAATGTCATTTTCAACAAGCAGTTTTTTGATTAAATCAGTGTCACAGATATTTCCGTGAACAAATTTAAAATTGCTGTTTGACTGCAGATCACTGATGTTATCCAGATTGCCTGCGTAGGTCAAAGCATCTAAAACAACCACCCTGGAATCTTTGTATTTATCCAGCCAGTAATGTACAAAATTAGAGCCTATAAAACCTGCAGCTCCGGTTACTAAAAGATTTAATCTATCGCTATTCCCCATCATTCAAATCCACTTGTAGCTTTGTAATTTTAATGAATGTATTGTTCATAATCATGCACACACATCATCTTGTCCCCTACTGCTCTCATATATTCAAAAAACACAATTAAGGGAAAAATGTCTGTTTTCTTACTTCTAACAATCTGCGTTATTAAGTATTTATCATGAATAATGAACGATAATCACCGAACTTACCGATAAAAAATTGTGTGATACATATACAATCGTTAAAAGGAATATTGACAAG
>NZ_JNKD01000056.1:15929-19219 GCF_000701925.1 Ruminobacter sp. RM87
AGTTTCTGAAGTAAAAATATATCCGTGTTTGATTAACATGGATTTGAGTTCAGCATAATTTTCAATGATACCGTTGTGAACCATTGCTATGGTTCCGGACATGTGGGGATGAGCATTCACTACTGACGGTTTTCCGTGAGTGGCCCAGCGGGTATGGGCAATACCTATACATCCGTCAAGGGATTTTTCCGCCACACTGTTTTCCAGAACTGATACTCTTCCGAGACATCTGTCTCGTAAAATTTCGTATGAGTTACCGGCTGTCTTACTGATGAAGGCTACACCTGCCGAATCGTATCCACGATATTCGAGTTTTTTTAATCCTTCTATAAGAAAATTCTTAACGCTTCTTCGAGCTACAGCTCCGACTATTCCGCACATTTTTATGATCCTAATTAATGGTTTTATAAATAGACAGTTTTATAGAGGTATTCCGTATACTGTTAGCTTCTGAAAATTGTATTCATTTCCTTTTGTTTTTCCTCTAATTCCTATGTATAGAACTATTTTTAACTCTTTCAATAAATCGTGTGATGAAAAATTCAAATGAATATTATGTCTAATATTGACATCAATACATTTAACTGATTTTCCTGTTACAGAATCAATTATGGCAATAGTTATTATTGGTGATGACTTATCCGTAATGATGACGTCATCAAATGAAATAGTGTACAAAGCATTATTTTGAATAGAACATAATGTTAGATACTTATAATTATCATTTGCGATGATTTTTCTGTCTTCAATTTTTGTTATTAGTGAGCCATTGGATTTTTTTGCTAAATTCACATAGTTGTTATAAAAAATTAAATTCCCAATTTTTGCGTCATAGTATTCGTCTACCTTTAACGTGTCAAGCACTTGAAGAGGAGATGTTTGGTTTGAAAGAAGTAATTCATTCTTAATTGAATTAATATTTCTATTAATTTCTAAAATATTAGTATTTAAGTTTTCTGTGATATTATTAGAAGTAAGCTCACTAATCTCTTTAAGTTGAGCGATAATTTTCTTGTAATTAATGGTTTTAAATTTAAAAAATAAAAATTTATGAATAATAAAAAGCGAATCACAAATTTTTTTGTATATGGGAAAATTAATAAATTTAACAACCTTATTAGAATTTTTTTCCTCAATTTTTATTAAACTATGATTAAGAAGCACAATATCAAATAAATTATTAAATTTTCTTATTCCAAATATGGCTACATATAGGAAGTCAATATAAAATGTTTTAAATCCTCTTCTAATGCCAAATAATTTTGATGAACGTAGATGCAAATGATATGGGTAGTTAGCATCAAAATTTAATTTTGTTATTAAGTAATTTGGATCTGATGAATAGGCAAATCCAAATTCAGAAAACATGCAAACTAGTTTTTTATAGTATTTCTCTCGTACTTCGATACCAAATGAGTTAAATTTCGTAGTTGCGCTAGATAAAAAAGCATGTACGTAACTATTGTATATTCTGTGAGTGATATTGCTAGACCTAAGATACGACATAATCATTTTAATGATTTCAATGTAATCATTAAACAGAGATTCCCAATTATGAGTAATGGATTCCTGATGTAATCTTCTAAAATAAAGTAATTTCTCTGTTTTGGATGTACGTGAAGCTTTAAGAAAAGCTTTTACAAAAAAATAATTATCTTCAAAATGAATTTTTTTGTTAGGATATCTCAATTTAAATGAATTTACAAAATCCAATTTATAAAACGTTAAACATGTACTTACACACATTCTAGAAATAAAAGGAATACAATCGTTGTAGTTAAATACATCTTTAACAAAATCTTTTGGATAGTAACCTAATCCGTAGTAGTTATTAGGAATTAATTCTCTTGTTTCATCATTAAAATCAGTTCCTTTGAAGAAAAGCATATCTAACCTTTTATCTTTTGCCTTTGTGTATAAATGAAATGCAGTATTTTTATCAATATAGTCATCTGCATCAACAAATTCAAAATACTCTCCTTTAGCTTCATTTAATGCAATATTTCTTGATATCGAAACACCTAAATTATGTGGATTGTTTATAATTTTGAATCTTTTATCTAAACTTGCATACTTATTCATGATTTCCAGGGTGTTATCTGTAGAACCATCATTAACGCAAATTATCTCTGTATTTCGAAGTGTTTGTGAACTTAGACTTGTTAGTGTTTCATCTATGTATTTTGCAGCATTGTAGGCACAGACGATTAATGATACACATGGCCTAAGATATATTTCCTCAAAAGCGTATAATTCGTAAGGTTTTATGCAAATTAGTGGGTTTTTATCATCCAAATAAAGTTTTTGAACTGTTATTGGAAGAGAGCATTTAATTGAATCATAAATTTCAAGCCATCGTTTTGAAAAAATTGTATTTTTATAGTTATAAGGTTTTTCTTTTGATGAAAAATGCATAATTACACATTCTTCAAGTAAATTTGTAAACGATGAATATGATGTATTGTAAAAATGGTTAATATCATTGATATTCCATTTTGCTTTTGCTCTTGTTAGGTTTAACACTAAAAGGTTGTATTTAATATCCAATAACTTGGCATTCCCATTCATTACGATATTAAATATATTTTGATCCATTAATGAATTGTCTGTAGAATTCTTTTTGGTTTCAATGAGTTTGTCAGTAAGATTATCTAGTCTCATTTTTTCTAGATTTAACAGCATCACACCTGAATTAAAATAATCATTTAAATCTTTAGTTTGTTCTGTAACATAGTACATACGACCAGAGTCTTTAACAGCTGCTACATAGTAATTGGATACATCTTCGTCGTAGAGAGGGGATAGGTCTTTATTAACTATTATGTCGCCATCTAAATACAAAATTTTATTTAAGTGAGGAACTAAATTTGGAATATCAAATTTTATAAGAGCACTTATAGATGCAACGCATGGTTTTGAGGAATCAAAATTATGCATGCCTTCATATTTTTGGGATGAGCAGTCTATGAACTTTATTGATAGATCCTTAGTTTGCAATTTGTGAAATTCATTTTTTATTCGACTGCTTACATTTACAGCAAGAATATGGATTTGATACTCTTTATGTTTATTTTTTGAGTCTCTCATAGATTTAATTGTAGCGAGAGATGGAGCAATGAAATTCTGGTCGATAATCATTGCAATGTTAATGATAGGCATGATTAATATATTCCGTTCTAAAATTGTATGGGATAATTTATCTTTAAAAGAGCATAAATATCCATTTGATTAGAAGTCTTAGACAATGGATATCAACTATTTATCATATGATAATAAGTATTTATCATGAA
>NZ_JNKD01000057.1:0-17049 GCF_000701925.1 Ruminobacter sp. RM87
ATTTCTATTTGTGATCGTATGCTATTGAATAATTGAATTTTATCAAGTTTGTATAAATACATATTATTTATTCAGAATTAATGGTTATCCATCCATATATATACACAACACAAAACTACTTATACACAAATCGAGGTAGCTATAACGTAATTAACAATCGTTTAAGTTGATGCAAAAATGTGATTTTCTTAAACTTTCTAGCTTGACTACTAAATGCTAACTCTATATAATCGCACCACAAATAATTATTTTGTTTAGGTTAATTAACCATTAATTTATGGGAGTTTATTATGAAACGTACATTTCAGCCTTCAGTTTTGAAGCGTAAGCGTACCCACGGTTTCCGTAACCGTATGAAGACCGCTGATGGTCGTAAGGTACTTTCTCGTCGTCGTGCAAAGGGTCGTGCTCGTTTAACTACTGTTAATGACTAAAGAGAATTTTCCTCGGGAGTTTAGGTTACTAACTCCCGAAAATTTCAATAATGTATTCAAAGATCCTATAAGAGCAGGATCGCCTTATATAACTGTTCTTGCAAAAAATTCCGACCTAAATTTTCCAAGATTGGGCATGATTGTTCCTAAAAAGGCTTTGAAAAGAGCTGTTTGGCGTAACAGGGCAAAAAGACTAATAAGAGAAAGTTTCAGAACATCTTACCCGGAATTAGAAAATCTTGATTATGTCTGTATTATCAAAGCTGATTTTTTAAAGATTGACAATCAGGAATTCTGCAAACTACTCAAAAAGCTATGGAAAACAATCTCAATCCGCTCCAAAAAATAGGTTGTTCTCTGATTAATCTTTACCAGAAAACACTTAGTCATATTATCGGTAATCAATGCAGATTTTATCCAAGCTGTTCTGAATATACCAAACAGGCAATTATAATACATGGTTTTTTCCTTGGTTGTATTCTAGGTGCATACCGAATACTAAGGTGTAATCCTTTATGTAAAGGGGGATTTGATCCCGTACCAAAGGAAATATTTAAGACACACAAACAACAGAAAAAGTAAATATATGCACACTCAACGTAGTTCAGCTTTAATGTTTTTCTCGATCGTATCTGTGATAGCAGTATATACCTATTTTGCAGATAAAGATGAAGCCGCTAAAAAAGCCAATCAGCCACAACTTGAAGTTGTTTCTGGTGCCGAATCTTCGTCTCAAAACACGCCTGCTTTCGGGGAAAAAATTCAGATTGAAACAGATCTTCACTCAATCCAGATAAACTTAAATGGCGGTGATATAGTTACTGCTGATTTAAAGGATCAGAAACAGAATATCGATTCTGACGAAAACTTTCATCTGTTTAAGTACACTCCAGACTACAAATACTATGCAACTAGTGACGTAGTCATTGAAGACCTCAATCAGTCAAGATACCTTTTACATCCAAATTTCTCATCTGAAAAAACTTCGTATGTAATGAATGCTGTATCTGACATTGACTGTCAAAACCTGTCTAACGAAGATAACCAGAAATTAGCAAAGTTATCTGTCCCTCTTACTTATACAGATAAAAACGGAACCGTCTATACCAAAACATTTACATTTACCCAATGTAAACATGTCGTTAACGTTGATTACGCCATTAGCAATATCAGCAAAGACATGTCTATAGCAATGGAATCAAAATTAATTCAGAGTGTGGCAGTCCCTGACAACAGTTCTGGTGTATTCATGGCTTCAGCATACAGAGGCAGTGCTTTCTCAAACAGTGAAAACAAATATTCAAAAATTTCCTTTGATGACATAGTTAAAAAGAATTATGACACTGTTTCCACGGCTGAAGGCGGTTGGGTAAGTATGATTCAGCACTACTTTGTATCATCATGGATTGGTTTAGCCGGACATCAGAATACAGTATTTACCCAATCAGCTGATAATGGAGCCACCGCTATTATCGGGATTAGTTCAGCACCGGTAAATATTAAGGCTTCACCGGACGCAAAAATTAAATTATCCAATAATCTCTGGATAGGACCTAAGATACAGGAAGAAATGAAAGACACGAGTAACAATCTTGATCTTACAATTGACTATGGTTGGTTATCATTCATTTCTTCTATACTGTTCAAGTGTTTGAAATTCATTCATGGTTTTGTACACAACTGGGGATTTGCCATTATTATTCTCACCCTTTTGGTAAGAGGTCTAATGTTTACTCTTACCAAAAAACAGTATGAAAGTATGGCAAAGATGAAGCAGTTGGCTCCAAAGTTAAACCAGCTTAAAGAAAAATATAAGAATGACAAACAGAGACTCAGTCAGGAAACAATGCGTCTGTACCAGACTGAAAAGGTCAATCCTTTAGGCGGATGTTTACCAATGTTAATCCAAATGCCTATTTTTATAGCATTGTATTGGACTTTAATGGAATCAACTGAATTAAGACATTCACCTTTTATTTTCTGGATAAAGGACTTATCTGTTCTTGACCCTTATTACGTGTTACCATTACTTATGGGGTTGACTATGTTCTTAACTCAAAGAATGTCAATGAGTTCTTCAACTGATCCAACTCAGAAAACAGTAATGACCGTAATGACTGTTGTATTTACATTTATGTTCTGTACTTTCCCAGCTGGCTTAACATTATACTGGGTAACGTCAAACATAATTACCATTATCCAACAGACCGTCATTTACAGACATTTGGAAAAGAAAGGTCTGAGCATGAGAGCAAAAAACAAGTAATATCAGTCATTTTCTCTCCAATAATTTTTTGAAAAAGCAGTATAAACCCCGTTATTAATCATCCAAATTAATGACGGGGTTTTTATAGGATTACACAAATGGATAAAGATACAATTGCAGCCATAGCCACATCTCTAGGGAAAGGCGGAATCGGTGTTATACGCGTTGCCGGTCCTAAATCAATTGATGTATGCAAAATAATTACAGGAATTGTCCCATCAGGCCATAAAGCTACCCTATTAAAATTTAAAACATCCAATAACGAAATTTTAGATGAAGGAATTACCATCTTTTTTAAAGGCCCTCATAGCTTTACCGGGGATGATGTAGTTGAATTTCAATGCCATGGCGGTCCTGTCATCATGGATATGCTTTTAAAAGAAATATTACAGATTACGGATGTCAGACAGGCTGGTCCTGGAGAATTTACTCAAAGAGCATTTCTTAATGGAAAAATAGACCTTACACAGGCTGAAGCAATTATCGATTTAATCAACGCAAGCAGTGAAAAAGCTGCTTTAAGTGCTTCAAGGTCTCTTCAAGGTGTTTTTTCTCAAAAAATCAATACCGTAAATGACAAACTAATAAAGCTTCGTACATACGTGGAGGCCACCATAGACTTTCCTGATGAAAGCATAGATTTCATCAATGATGGTCAGGTTGAGAGTGAAATCGAAAATATAATTCAGGAAATGAATTCTCTTCTAAATGAAGCAAAGCAAGGCGTTATCCTGCAGGAAGGAATAAAAATAGTAATTGCAGGCCGACCAAATGCGGGAAAATCCTCCCTACTCAACGCTTTGTGTGGCAAAGACCTTGCCATCGTGACAAATATTGAAGGAACAACTCGAGACGCAATTCATGAAAATATCGATATAGATGGTCTTCCTTTACACATTGTTGATACCGCTGGTCTAAGAACTCATACGTCAGATATTGTAGAACAAATCGGTATAAACAGAGCTTGGAATGAAATTGAAGCAGCAGACAGAATACTATTTGTATATGATGTATCAAGAACAGATGATTACGAACAAGTAAAACTCTTTACGGATATTCAGGAAAGAATCGGCAACAACGTTGATTTCAGTATTATCTGCAACAAAATAGATTTAACAGATAATTACTCTTTGCCAGACGAAATGAACACCTATCCTCAGATTCCATTCTGTTCCAAAAACCTTAAAGGCATGGAAGAATTACGTAAGCACTTAAAAGAATGTGCCGGTTATACTAATTCAACTGAAGGATTATTTTCAGCCAGAAGAAGACATCTGGAATCCCTTGAAAATGCCCTCTCACATCTTCAGAAAGGTCTGGAGCTTATAAATTGTATGTCTGCGTTTGAGTTATGTGCTGAAGAGCTTAGAAACGCGCAAAATAACCTTAATGATATATTAGGAAGATTTACAGCTGACGATCTTTTAGGAAAAATATTTAGCACATTCTGTGTAGGAAAATAAATCAATATCCTCTTTAATATAAAAAGCCGTTATCACTAAAATTGATAACGGCCTTTTAGTTTATTCATCTTTCTGTTATTTTAATGTCTGCAGAACCATCTCGCTAATTCCCGTTTGCCAGGCATTGTTTAGAGCAGCAACCATAGAATCATAACCATCATCATCTAAAGTTTTTTCCTGATGAATGGTTCCCATTTTCATATTTTGGCCTTTTAATACAAACTTATAGTCAAAATCCACAACAGCTGTACTGGAACTGTTTATCTCAAAATTATTTATTTTAACAGATAATTCAGCAGTGCTGTTTCCTGTAACATCATTTGTGACAAACCATGCATCTGTACTGTTTCTGAGATTTTTTAACAAAGAGTTATCCAAAATAACACTTAGATCTTCAACCCATTTGTTATCATTTGTATAAATAACTTCATGCTGGTTAACCCTGAAAATAAAAGATTTTGTATCTAGATATTCAGGAACATTAACACTCTTAACAAATAAAATCTTATCAGTAGACTCACCGACTTTTGAAAAATAATCAGATGAATCAAGGCTGTAGTATTTTACATCTCTGGTTCCTGAGCACCCTGCCGTCAAAGACACCATAACAATCAAAGATGCCATAAGAGCATTGCATTTTACCATTTTCAGTATCTCCTATTTCTTACCAGATTTTGGTTGCGGATCATTTTTCTCATAAGAGAACACTAAAGAATTTGATTTTTCATCGACCTTTCTCATTACAGGTTTCAACGAAGAAATGGTATCATTTAAATTCTTTAAACTTTTCTGCAATTCGCCGTACAGAGCCGAATCAGAACCATATGAATCCAAAGTACTCTGTAACTTGTTCAAAGTTTCTAAAAGCTCTCCTGAAATATCATCCTTTTGCAATTTATCTACAATCGTATTGATATTATTACTTATAGCAGCTAAATTATCCGCAGTTTGAGTTGAACTCTTGATAAGAGAATTAACATTATCAACAAGCTCGTTAATTCTAAGTTTACTCAAATTATGAGCAAAAGTAGCAACATCATGCTGAAGTCCGCTAAAATCTATTTCCTTAGAAGGAATAACTACGTATCCGTCAAAATAGTTAACCCCCGGACCTGTTCCTGTCTCTTCATAAAGACTGATCATATTTCTTTGAGTAAGCAGATTCAATGTTTCTACAGAAGCTGTAAGATTCTTTTTCTTTATAAGATTTATTATATCAGTGCGCAACTCTTCCACTGTTCTGTTGTGGTTATGTTCAAAACGCTCCATCTGAATACTGATTTTTATTGCTGATTTTCCCAATTCATCATAGAAAAGTTCAAATCCCTGCTTGAAATAAGGAACTTCTTTTACTATCCCCACTTGAACCCCACTGTAATATACAGGTGAGCCGTATACCAAGCCTTTTGGAGGTTTATTTAAAAGAATCACAAAATCAATGGTTTTGCTTTCTTCATATTTGTTGGAAATATCATCAAAACTATCATACAGATTAAATTTATGACCTGTTCCAGCATGCACAGATGAATACCCATCTATGTCTGGAGTATCAAAACTTATACCTCCACTGATAATACTTTCCAGAGAATCTGTGTTTATATGAAAACCTTCAGCCCCCATTGTTGCGGAAATACCACTAGAAATCCAGAATCGTGAATTATTTGTAACAATCTTGTCAAATGGAGGCTTTATCACAACGTTATATACAAGATAATTTGATTGGAAATCGTAATCGGCTGTTATCACGGAACCTGCTTCCATTCCTTTGTACCTGATAACATCCCCTGCTGTTATTTTTTTATTCGAAGTGGAAATAAGAGAAAGATGAAGTCCATTTGAAGAATCTAAATCAGCTGGTGGCTCATCTAAAACAACAAACTGACTCTCTTTTTTGCCAATTTTACTTGGAAGCATTTCTATGTAATAACCTGATAAAATAGTGCTTAATCCGCTTACTCCCTTCTTATCAACGCGAGGCTTTTCTATCCAAAACTTACTTTCGTTATTAAGGAGATGATCTACGTTATTATTCATTTGAGCAATGGCTTTAACATGCTTCAGATCATCAGTGAGGTTGATTGAAACTACTTTACCAATTTCAACACTCTTTGTTTTTATAGCAGTTTTTCCAGCTTCAATCCCATCAGCAGAATTAAGAATTAAAGTAATTTTAGGACCTTTGTTGAAGTGAGAAGTATAGACAAGAGAAATTGCTATACAAACAGCAACAATAGGTATAATCCAAATAAATGAATAAAATTTTTCTTTTCTCACTAAAATGGATTTACTCATCTCACTCTCCATTATTTTGATTTCTGTTAAGGTTTATCCATAGAAGCTTAGGATTGAACTGTTTTGCAGCCAGAATAGTAAGAATAACCACGGCACCGAACGATACTAAAGCGGAACCAGGATCTATGATCATAATGTTTCCCATTCTTACAATTGAGACCATTATAGCAACAACAAAAACATCTACCATGGACCATTTTCCGATAAATTCAACGACTCTGAAAAGAATCCCCAATAATTTTTTCTTCTTTGCTCTTTTAAATGATAGATATACATAGCAAAGGTAAAAAAGAACCAGTATCTTAAGAATAGGAATACAGACACTGGCAATGAATATCACCATTGATACAAAATATGATTTCAATTCCCAAAGCACAATAACGCCTTCAAGAATCGTGGATTCCTCTCCAGATCCCATATAAAACGTAATCATCATTGGATATAGATTTGCCGGAATATAAATAGCCACAGCTGCAATAAGAAATGCTAGACATTTCTGAATGCTTCTTTCATGAATCTTTACAACGTCCGCTCCACATCTTGGACAAACAGAGCTCTTTTTAATATCAACTATTTCGTCACATACATGACAGTTGGTAAAGCCCTGATTATAAGCAGTAACACCACTGACAATGTTCCTTTCTATCGGAGATTGAGGGAAAAAATATTCCCACATGACATGGACATGAAAACGGCTCACTGAAAGAATAAAAAGCAACGCAAACAATATGTATGACCAGAAGCCGAATTCGTAAACAACGTCAACAAGATTTACTAATTTAATTAAACTGACCAGTACACCTACAACAAAGACGTCAACCATGCTCCAATCTTTGCAGAAGACATAAAATTTAAGTAGTAAGGCAATAAACCGACTTTTTTTATGTTTCAAATAACAACAGTCACATATAATTATGATGAATAATGCAACTATTGGAAAAAAGTGCATAAACATCATTATAAGCAGACTTACCAATCCTAAATCTTTATCAAATAAGATGCTTACATAATCAAGAAGCATCATTGAATTAGATAATCCAGAGAAATTAATGGTAAGAAACGGCAGAAAATCTGTAGAAATAATCATTGCCAAAGCACTAATGGCAAAACAAAGTGAATATATTACTGGTGAAGGATGATAGTGATGGACAACACTTCCGCATCTTGGGCAAACGCCTACTTTAACACCTTGGCATTCAGGTATTTCAAGCACTAAATCACATTGCTCACAAATAACCTTTTTAGCTTCTGACACAGTATCCTCACGAATTAAAAATACCACTAACTTACAATGAGCGCTAGTATACCAATAAACACCAAAACATAGTACAAAAATAAAACACTAAAACACTTCAAAAATCCAAATATTTGGAAATTTTGCGATACAATTACCCCCTACTCACATTACAATCGATACTTGGTGCATATTATGGATATAGATATTTTCTGTCGTGTAGTAGACAACTACGGAGACATTGGTGTCTGCTGGAGACTGAGCAAGGAACTTCTTTATTCAGGCAATGCTGTAACCATTTTTGTGGATAATCTTGAGGCATTCCAAAAAATTTTTCACGCTGTAGATCCATCTAAAAATTTTCAAATTTGTATTTTTAAAAATCAAAAAGTAAAAATATACAAGTGGCAGGATAAAATTGAAAACTATGTTCCTGGTGACATGGTTATCGAAGCTTTTGCCTGTAATATTCCTCAATCTTACATTGATAATTTTACCGAAAAAACTGTGTGGATTAATCTTGAATATTTGTCTGCAGAAGATTGGGTCGAAAGCTGTCACAAAGTAACTTCTCTTCAAAATAAAGGGCTGAAAAAATTCTTTTTCTTCCCAGGATTTACAAATAAAACAGGTGGCATCAATTTTAATAAAAACAGCCTAAAACAAAATCATCAAGTATTGAGAAAAAAAGTTTGCAAATATACCAATCTCCCTGAAAATCTCTCAGATAGATTTTGGATGTTCTCATTCTGCTATGAAACACCTAATTTAAAACCTCTGCTTCAATCTGTTCTGAAAAAACATCCTAATGCTGTCTTTTTTCTCCCTGAAAGCAGAAGCACGGAATATCTTAAGAAAAGCGGCATATTAAAAGAGTTGAAAAAATATCACAAAGAAGCAATTTTTCATGAATATCCGATGGTTGAACAAAGTATATTTGACGAAATTCTTAGCAGTACAGACATGAATCTGGTTAGAGGAGAAGATTCAATATGTCAAGCAATACTCTGCGGAATACCTTTTATCTGGCATATCTATGAACAGGAAGAAAACGCTCATATGGATAAACTAAACGCCATGCTAGTTAAGTTCTGCCAGTTCACTTCAGAAGAAACAGGAATGATAATTAAGAATTCCATTACAAGTTTCAACGATAAAATGTCTAGTCCAGATATACTTTGTGCAAATTTTAATGATTTTATGATAGAATACGATAAAATTTGCCAGGCTGCTGTGAAGTGGTCTGATTATTTATATGCAAACGATAACCTCAGCACAAATCTTTTAAAGTTCTACTATGATTTGACTGAAAGTAAACAATTTTAACTTTTTATCTATAAGGTAGACAAATACATGAAAACCGCACAGGAAATTCGCGCCGGCAATGTAATCATTGTAAACAACAATCCAATGGTTGTTCTTAAGACTGAGTTCAACAAGTCTGGCCGTAACGCAGCTGTTGTTAAAATGAAATTAAAGAACCTTCTCAGTGAAGGCGGTACTGAAACAGTATTCAAGGCAGACGAAAAGCTTGAAGACGTTATCCTCGAACACAAGACTTGTACTTATTCTTACTACAGTGATCCAATGTATGTATTCATGGACGAAGAATACAATCAGTATGAAATCGAAAAGGAATACTTAGGTGACGCTGTTAACTACATCGTTGACGGCATGGATGACGAATGTACCGTTACTTTCTACAATGGCAAGGCAATCAGTCTTGAATTACCAATCACCATCGTAAGAGAAGTTGAATACACTGAACCTTCTGTACGTGGTGATACCTCTGGTAAAGTAACCAAGCCAGCTCGTCTTGCTGGTACTGGCTATGAGATCAGCGTTGCAGACTTCGTTAAGACTGGTGACAAGATCGAAATAGATACCCGCACTAACGAATTCAAGAAGCGTGTATAATCGATAATAATCGCAATATAATATAGGGCTTGTTTCCTAAAGTAATAGGAAACAAGCCTTTTTATTTTTTAATAGACTTCTCAATGAATTATTACCTTCATTCTTCCATGGAACATATCAATCATCACGTTGTCTTATTTAACCAACCTTCAATCTGTTTAATCCTTCTAACAGCCTGTTTTTATCAATGATTGCTATTCTTAACCTTACACACTTATTTTTCCTGATAAAACCAGTACCATTCGCTATTTAGAACTTTTCCAATACAATTATGCAAATGAATACAATCACATTTCTTAATTCTAAGCAAAAAGCATACTTCAATAAAAACAGAAAGTTAAACACAGATGAACTTACACGAATCTGACAGCAAAAATATCCACTGAGCAGCAACAACTAAAAAACAATGCTTAATAACAGATCTCCACAATAAAACACATCAAAAGTGTAAAGAAAATATTTTCATAAAAAAACTGTTAAAAATCGAATGGTTAAAAATAAAAAAAATCACTATTAACTAACAAAAAGTCATATATAATAGACACTGTTATTAACATATTATCAAATCATTTAACTCAACACAAGCACAGTACACGCATTGAAATATGGTACTTTTTACATTTTTTACGCTATGTTAATAAACAAAAAATTCACAGTATTTGATACTTGTAATCAAAATGGGGATAATAGACTTTATAAACATGTGGACAAATCAAAAATCTTTTCCGACAAATCAAATTATTAAAAATCAGACACAAGCTATTATCACAAAAAATAAGGTGAATTTACCAAAGTTAAAAATCCATACACCCATTGAAAAATAAAGAAATACAACAGTTAATCACAAGAAAAGGTTCACAATAGAAGAACAAAAAAAAATTAATTATTAATAAAAGAAAAATAAAGAGAGAAACAAAAAATCAAAAAACTCACTCTAAAAAATGACTAAAAAGTCAAAAAACATTAAAATGCATTCAACTTTCAAAAACCTTCAAAAAATTTAAAGAGGCGTTTATGTTTTACCATGAAACTTTCGATGTTATAGTTGTTGGTGGTGGCCATGCAGGCATCGAAGCATGTACAGCAAGTGCAAGAATGGGGTTAAAAACCTTACTACTAACTCATAATTTGGAAACTTTAGGACAAATGTCCTGTAATCCAGCTTTCGGTGGTTTAGGTAAAGGTCATCTTATTAAAGAAATAGACGCATTAGGTGGAGTAACAGCTAGAGCAGTAGACTTAGCAGGCATACAGTTTAGGACATTAAATTCATCTAAAGGTCCAGCAGTAAGAGCAACAAGAGCTCAAACTGATAGAGTCCTATATAAAATCGAAATGAGAAAAATTTTGGAGAATTATCCAAATCTTTCTTTATTCCAACAACCTTGTACTGATTTATTAATGGAAGGAGATACTGTTGCTGGCGTAATAACCCAGGCTAACATCAAAATCCGTTCTAAAGCTGTAGTTCTTTGTAATGGAACTTTCTTAAATGGTTTAATACACATAGGTTTAGAACATTATTCCGGAGGAAGAGCCGGAGATCAGGCAAGCATAGCTTTATCTCAACGTTTACATGAATTGAATTTACGCATGGGACGTTTAAAAACAGGTACACCATGTCGTATTGATAAACGTACCGTAAATTTTGAAAAAATGCAGAAACAGCTACCGGATGCTATGGTTCCTGTTTTTTCATATTTAAGTAAACCAGAAGATCATCCTGAGCAAGTTTGCTGTCATATTACACATACTAATGAAAAAACACATGACATAATCAGGAAAAATTTAGACAGAAGTCCATTGTATTCAGGGGTAATACATAGTGTCGGACCTAGATACTGTCCTTCAATTGAAGACAAAATCATGAGGTATCCTGATAAAACATCTCATCAGATCTTTATTGAACCAGAAAGTTTATACACTAATGAACTATATCCAAATGGTATTTCTACTAGTTTACCTTTTGATGTTCAGGTTGACATGGTTCATTCAATGGAAGGTCTTGAAAATGCAGTATTGGTAAGACCTGCTTATGCCATTGAATATGATTTCTTTGATCCAAGAGATCTTAAAGAAAATATGGAGAACAAATGCATTAAGAATCTTTTCTTTGCTGGTCAGATCAATGGTACAACCGGATATGAAGAAGCTGCTGCTCAAGGTATGCTTGCAGGCATCAATGCAGGACTAAGGGTACAAGGAAAGGAACCATGGTGTCCAAAGAGAGATGAAGCCTATGTTGGTGTTCTGATGGACGATTTATGTACTTTAGGAACAAACGAACCATACAGAATGTTCACCAGCAGAGCTGAATACAGACTTCTTTTAAGAGAGGATAATGCTGATATCAGACTTACTCCAAAAGGAAGAGAGCTTGGACTTGTAGATGATGTTCGTTGGAAATTCTTTGAAGATAAAATAGAAATGATCGAAAAAGAAAAACAACGCTTAAAAGATACATGGATTGGACCTGGTAATGTTATAGCCAACAAACTCAACAATATTCTAAGAACACCTATAAGTAAAGAACAGTCTTTATTGGAAATTCTAAGAAGACCTGAAATTACATTTGAAAGCATGATGAAAACAGCTGAACTCGAGCCTATAGCCAAAAATGAACAGGCAGCATCACAAGTTGAAATTCAGGTTAAGTATGAAGGCTACATTGAACATCAGCAAGAAGAAATTGATAAACAGAAGAAGAACGAAAATACTTATCTTCCTTTAGATTTCGATTACAATCAGATTCCAGGTCTTTCAAAGGAAGTTATATTTAAACTTAATGATTTTAAACCTGAAACTATAGGTAAGGCATCCAGAATATCTGGTATCACGCCGGCAGCCATTTCTATTCTTTTAGTTCATTTAAAGAAAATGGGGCTTTTAGGTATCAAAAATAATTAGGATTATAGATGTCTAGACTAGAAGAAAAGCTTGAAAAAGGTTTAAAGTTTACAGGGATTGAAATAACAGAAGAACAGAAAGCTCTTCTGCTTAATTTCATTAGACTTATGGATAAGTGGAATAAAACCTATAATCTTACGTCAATAAGAGATGTGGAACAGATGGTTGATAAACATTTGATAGATTCCATTGTCGTATCAGAATATCTGAAGGGCAGTACTTTCATTGATGTAGGAACCGGGCCCGGATTACCAGGAATTCCGCTTGCCATAATTAATCCTGATAAAAATTTTTATCTGCTCGACAGTCAAAGTAAACGAATTAACTTTATCAAGCAGGTAAAAAGGGAATTTAATATAAAAAATATATTTCCTATTCTTGGGAGATGTGAAAACTTTGAGAATAGTCAAGCAAATCCAGTACACTTTGATGGTATACTGAGTCGCGCTTTTGCGTCTCTAAAAGATATGCTATCTCTTTGTGGAAATATGGCAGATCAGGATACTTTATTTTTAGCACTAAAAGGTCAGATAGATACAGCTGAACTGTCAGAAATAAGTGATGAATATAAAATTATAAATATTAATAAATTAAAAGTTCCACAAATTCTAGGTGAAAGACACTTAATTGTTATAGGAAAAAATAATGGGTAAGATAATTGCTTTTGCCAATCAGAAAGGTGGTGTTGGCAAAACAACAACTTGTGTTAACCTTTCAGCATCTTTAGCTACCCAGAAAAAGATCCTTCTGGTAGATTTGGATCCTCAGGGAAATGCCACCATGGCCAGTGGTATTTCTAAGTTTGATATTGAAAAGAATGTATACAACATTCTGATGGAAGGAACAAAAGCTGAAGATGAAATTCTGACTGAAACAACAGGTGGATATCATATTATTCCTACTAATAGTGATTTGACAGCAGCAGAAGTAGGTTTAATGAATTTTTATGCAAGAGAAAGTCGTTTAAAAAAAGCTTTAGACGAAATTAAAAACAGATACGACTTTATTTTTATTGACTGTCCTCCTGCACTGAATCTCTTAACTGTTAATGCTCTTTGTGCAGCTGATTCCATAATAGTACCAATGCAATGCGAGTATTTTTCTCTTGAAGGTTTATCTGCTCTCACAGATACCATTAAACAGATTAAAGAAAATATAAATGAAAAACTTAAAATTGAAGGTATTTTAAGAACAATGTTTGATGGTAGAGCTAGATTGGCTACGGAAGTTTCAGATGACCTGATCGAGCATTTCAAAGATAAGATATATAAAACTATTATTCCGAGAAATATCAAATTGGCTGAAGCTCCTAGTTATGGAAAACCTGCTCTTTATTACGATAAGTCTTGTCTTGGTGCAAAGGCTTACTTAGCACTGGCAGGTGAATTTTTAAATAATCAGGAAAAGAATAACAGTATTAACTAATATTTAATTGGATAAGCAAATGGGCGGTAAACTTGGTAAAGGTCTTGGTTCTTTACTTCAGAACAATAATTCGATATTAAGAAGCACAGAAATTGCTGATAACTCTAGCAATGAACTGCAGCAACTGGATATTAATTTTCTGACTAAAGGAAAATATCAGCCAAGACAGGATATGGATCAGGAATCTTTGCTTGAGCTCTCTGAATCAATAAAAAATCAGGGAATGATCCAGCCGATAGTTGTTAGAAGAATAGGTGACCATGTTTACGAAATCATTGCCGGTGAAAGAAGATGGCAGGCTGCTAAGCTTGCCGGACTTTCTCAGGTTCCGTGTCTTGTAAAAGAATTATCTGACAGAAATGCCATGATAATTTCTCTGATAGAAAATATTCAGAGAGAAGATTTGAATATAGTTGAAGAGGCAGAGGGATTGAATCGTTTAGTAAATGAACTCAACCTTACTCATGAGAATGTCGCCGAAATTCTTGGAAAATCAAGATCTTCAATATCAAATCTTCTTAGATTGAATTCTTTATCTGCAAAAACAAAGGATCTTCTAAGATCCGGTGATTTGGAGATGGGGCACGCAAGAGCTCTTTTGGCATTAGAAGGAGAAATTCAGGAAAATACTGCTATTGCCGTTGTTCAGAAAGCCTTAACCGTAAGAGAGACTGAAAAATTAGTGAAGGACATTCTTCATCCAAAAGAAAAAAAAGAAACAGAGGTTGATGAAAGCTTTGAACAGCTGAAGAGTAATTTTTCCCAGAGATTCTCTAATTTAAATGTTAAATGCATCAGATCTGGCAATAATAAAGGTAAATTTGTTTTAACATACAAAAACCAAGAAGAATTGACTAAAATAAAGCAATTAATAGGCCTTTAAGATTTGATTTTTTAGATTTTTTGCACTAAATTATACTTATAGTGGTTAGAGAAAAATCTATTTTGGGATATGTCAATGCTTTGTGATATGGATAGCAGCGAGATTTTTCGGATAATCAAAAGGGTCTGTTATGCAAATACCCTTACTGCTGTTATCTTCACATTGCTCTGTCTTCTACTCAATGAATGTTTCCTTTTTGATGGAACAGCAAAGGTTTTTTTATCATCAATATTGGGAAGTTTTGTGTACTTGTTTGTATATGTTCTTTCCAATGTTTGGCTAGTTAGAAAAAATGCCCATTCGAAAACTCCGGAAGCAGATTTCTTTAATTACATAATTGTATTTATTATCAAGTATGTTGCACTGATTACCATATGTACAATAATACTTAAATTTATTCCGATAAAACATGTCTTCTTTTTTTGGGCATTTTTTTTGCAAATAGTAATGCAGCATATTACGGTGGTTACTTATGCTTATCGGATTAAACAGGAATAAAATATCATGGCAAATGAAGAAGCAAAAGTCACTCAAGAAAATGGTATTACTGAATATATAAATCATCATTTGCAATTTTTGCAGGTAGATTACACAACCGGTATAGTTCAGAACAGTAAGAAAGTTACCAGTGTAAGTGATTACAATAACTGTCTGTCTCAGAAAAAATCACCAGAACAGTGCCTCAAGGAATTACATGCAACAGATTGTCATTTTTCTGATTTAGGTACTTCAACTTGTGTTCCATATGAATCAGAGCAACCTCAAGGACTAATTAATCCTAACATTATCAATGTTGATTCATCTTTAATTTCTATTTTGTTAGGTTTTATAATCCTCGGTTTTTTCGGAGTAGGGGTCAAAAAATCTAAAGAATCTAAAGTTCCTGGTAAATTTCTGACAGCTATAGAAATGATAATTGAATTTGTTAATCAGTCTGTAAAAGACATATTCCAGGTTCAGAACAAACTTATTGCTCCTCTTTCTCTTACTGTTTTTATGTGGGTGTTTTCAATGAATTTACTGGATCTTTTACCAGTGGATTTATTGCCTAATATATGTAAGAGCATTGGTATTCCATACATAAGAGTTGTTCCTTCTGCTGATGTAAACATAACAATGGCTATGTCAGTAACCATATTTTTGCTCATTTTGGCGTATACCTTCAAATATAAAGGTATTAAAGGTTTTGTAAGTGATTATGCATTACATCCGTTTAACACCTGGTTCCTTGCGCCTGTAAACATATTTCTTGAAGGTGTTTCACTTTTGGCTAAACCTGTTTCTTTAGGTTTACGACTTTTCGGCAACATGTATGCTGGTGAAACTATCTTTATTCTTATTACTATCTTCTTTGCCTTTGATCCAAGTAGTTCATCTATCTTGTCTGTAGCTGTTTTTAATCTGATTCTGGCATGTCTTTTCCTTATTATGAGATTTACTGCCAAGGATAACAGTGCAGTTAAGAGCATCAATCTGGTAGCATTCTTTATTGCAATACTGCTGTCAGCTTATCAGTTCTATGCATACTGGTACAATATAGGTTCAGAGGAAAACGTAATCGTATTCTATTTGGTAGATTTGATTTTTGCGGCTGCATGTTTAGCATTGGCTTTCTTGCATAAAGAAAACAAGGCTAAATTATGGGGACTTATTAGTACTGCTGCTATTATCTTACTGGTATGCCTGGGGTCTTCATTATATGGTGTTCTTCCTATAGGTATAGTGTCAGGTACTATTCTTAATCTCGTATGGGCTCTTTTCCATATCCTGATTATTTTCCTGCAGGCATTCATTTTCATGATCTTAACTATAGTATACCTTGCTTCAGCATCAACAGCTGAAGAGTAGCATGGAGATTTATTTATGGATTTTATTTATATTGCGGCTGGTTTAATGTTCGGTCTTGCAGCTATCGGTGCTTCTATCGGTATCGGTATTTTAGGTGGTAAATACATGGAAGGTGTAGCAAGACAGCCTGATTTAATCAATCTTTTAAGAACTCAGTTCTTTATTGTTATGGGCTTGGTTGATGCTATTCCTATGATTGCAACAGGTTTGGGGTTATATTTGATTTTTGCGGTAGCAAAATAATTTGTTTCCACTTTAGGAGATATTTAAATGGATTATATTTACATTGCAGCTGGTTTAATGTTCGGTCTTGCAGCTATCGGTGCTTCTATCGGTATCGGTATTTTAGGTGGTAAATACATGGAAGGTGTAGCAAGACA